>JAMCQQ010000372.1 GCA_023379515.1 Actinomycetota bacterium | reverse complement strand
TTTTGACCTGTCTGTCGGAGGGGTTGCAGGTGCTGCCGGTGTTTTAGTGGCATATTTTTCTCAGGCAAAAACAACAGGTTCATCATCTGCTATTGCAAATGGATTGGGGATGAATTTTTATTTCGCGATTTTCCTGACACTCATTATTTGTGTCGCTATAGGCGCGGTGAATGCTTATTTTATAGTAAAGATGAAAATCGGTTCGGTAATCGTGACACTTGGCACAATGTATATTTCCCGTGGTATTGCACATGTTGTTTCACAGGGAGCTCAACGTAATGTCGGTCTGCCTGAAAATTTTGGAATCCTGGGTAAACTAAGGATGTTTGACTTATTCAGCTTACCTGTCCTGATAATGATAATTGCAATCATACTGGCTTTTATCATCCAGAAGAGAACAATATTTGGCAGGAATTTATATTATATCGGTTCCAATAAGATAACCGCACAAATATCAGGAATAAAAGTAGAAAAACATGTGGCTACATTATACATTGTAAGTGCTTTTTTATCCGGACTGGCCGGGATAATACTGGCATCACGTTTTTTTTCAGGAAGGGCAGTTGGTGCTGAAGGATATGAATTTGATGCACTAGTAGTGGTTATGCTTGGCGGCATGAGCATCACGGGTGCATTTGGGGGAGTATTAAATATTTTGATTGGAGCATTTATCCTGGGGATTCTTTCAACTGTTTTAAATCAAATGGGTCTTCCTCCAGATATACAGATTATTTCAAAGGGCGTTATTATCACTATTTCTATTTTGGCTCAACGCTGGGCATTAAATAAATACAAGAAAATCTTATAAAAAATATTGATTAATATCCTTGGCATAGTTTCTTAGAGGAAGGTCTTTTAAATTATGAAAAAAATAAATAAAGCTCTATTTACAAATTTTCTAAAAAATAACTATGTAATACTACTTCTTATAGCAGTTGTAGCTATTTTTACAATACTATCAAAAGGCAGGTTCCTGAGCGAGCCAAGCATAAGAAATATATTAAGAGTATCTGTTCCTACTCTTGTAATAGCTGCCATGGCAACATTACTCATGGTTTCAGGCAATATTGATCTTTCAGTAGGTGCAGCGCTTGGAATAAGTGCAGTCACATTCGCGATACTCAGGCAGTCTGGCATGAATTTCTTTTTAGCCTTACTAATAGTACTGGCACTGGGGTGCGCAATAGGCGCTGTAAACGGTTTTTTAGTAATGAAATTACGGATCACTTCTGTTATAGCAACCCTTGCCACAATGAGTCTGTTTTACGGCTTTGGAAAATTCATGGTTCCAGACGGGGTGGATATGATTAAATATGATATGCCCGAAAATATGAATTTTTTTGCAAAAGGGGATTTTTTTCTGAAACTACCTCCATCATTTTTCGTAGCAATCGTTCTAATAATAATAATTATTTTATTTGAAAAAAAAACCACCTTGGGGAAATATACCATCGCAATTGGCGATAACAGGCTTGCAGCTGAGCTTTCAGGTATAAATGCTGTCAGGACTGTAACAATTATTTACATCGCAGTAGGAGCTATGGCAGCCCTGGCAGGAGCTACAAGGTCAAGTTATATGAAAGCTGGTGATCCGGCTTCAGGCATTGGAATAGAGGTGGATGCAATTATCGCTATATTGCTGGGCGGTACCAGCTTTTTCGGCGGTGAAGGATCTGTTATAAAAACAGTTGCCGGTGTTTATATTTTAGTATGCATTACTAGCGGTCTGGCAATGGTTGGATCGGAGCCATATTGGTCGATATTAGTAAGGGGTCTGGTTTTCTTCCTGGCACTTATATTTGAAAACTTTGTAAAAAGGATAAAAAGTGCAGTATCTTTTTAATGAAATATTTTTTTATTTCAAAGAAAGAAAATAAACCTAAATGAAATAATAGCCTAAATAATGATAACCAAATTTTTACAGTTTTTCATTTATGATTTCTAATGAGTTAATATTAAAGAAGGATAATTTATGAAGCTAAATAAAGAAGAACGAGTATTAAGAGTTATAAACAGGCAGGAAGTTGATTATCTGCCAAGCCAGATAACGCTTGCAGATAGGACAAGGGATGAAGAAATAAGCAAGGCTCTTGGGCTTGTCAGCGCTTCTGAGCTTGATGATTATCTTGAAAATCATCTTTATCTTACCCTAACACTGCAGGATAAACCATTATTTTTTAGAGATGTAAAAGAAGTGATAAATGATCTTCACGACAAGG
The DNA here is from genome assembly GCA_023379515.1 of Actinomycetota bacterium. Next base: position 2,516 of record JAMCQQ010000372.1, on the reverse strand, counting down.
GTTTTGCAAATCCTGACTGGGAAAGTAATGTCGTTTACGATGACTGGGGAATGGGAATTAGAGTTGGTGCAGGAAGCTTCTTCTGTAGCTTCCATCCACTACAGGGAAAGACAACAGAGCATATTGCCAAATTTATGCCAGCAGACCTTTCCAGAAATTCTTATATGTCAAAAGATGTTGAAGAAGCAGTAAAGAATTATACAATCCCGGATATTAACATGCCAGGAAATTTTTCTGACTGGGAAAGAGACTTAAAAGAACAATCAGGCAAATTCCTTGTCTGGCCTTCAGGATATTTTGGGATTTATGAACGGGCTTATGCGATTATGGGCTGGAACGAATTTATGTTAAATATTGCAGCCAATCCAAAAGTAGTCGAGCAGTTAATGGATAAAGTCACAGATTATAAAGTTGAGCATGCAAAGAAAATGGTAGAGATGGGGTTTAAGATTGCTCATCATGGAGATGACCTTGGCACACAGTGCGGCGGATTCTTTTCCAGAGATACATTTATGAAATATATTTTCCCGAGGCTTAAGAGAGAATGGAAAGTATTTACCGATGCAGGTCTTCCAATAATGCTTCACTCCTGCGGAAATATTGTTGACTATCTACCTAAGCTTATTGATATAGGACTAAAAATCCTTGAACCTGTTCAACCTTGCATGAACCTTGAATTTTTAAAGAAAGAATATGGAAAAGACCTTATTTTCTTTGGGGGTATAAACACACAGGTGCTTCCATATATTTCAATTGAGGAAACAAAAAAGCTTACAAGAGATACTATAAGGATTCTTGGAAAAGGCGGAGGACATATAATCGCGCCCTCACAGGAGCTTATGAATGATATACCGATAGCAAATATTAAGGCTTTAGTTGAGACTATAAGGGAAGAAAGAGAGAAAGTCCTGCAACTGTAGTAAAATTAATCTTTTCTATGAGGATTAATAATAAATATTTTTAGATAAAAATGAATTCACGTGAAAGAATAAACTTAGCTATAAACCATAAAGAGCCGGATCAGGTACCAATAGATCTTTGGGGTACAGACAGCAGGCTTATAAATGAGTTTTATTTTAAAGTACTTGAACACCTGGGTTTAGATTTGCCCGAAATAAAAGTCAGGCCCGGTAAAAGTGCCGAATATGTAGATTACAGGATCAGCGATTTAATAGGTTCAGATTTCAGGCACATAGTTATAGGAAGACCTGAGAACTTTACACCTTATTTCAATGATGATGGAGTTTGTTTTGACGAATGGGGCATTGGACACAGGATGAAAGGCTCTTATAATTTTATTTGCCACTATCCCCTCAAGGATGCAGATATTTCTGATATAGACAATTATAAAGGCCCCAACATAAAAGACCCGGGCAGGATAAAAGGGCTTGAAGAACAGGCGAAAGACTGGTTTGAAAATACGGACTATAGCATTACTACAACGGGCCCAATATCGGGATTTATTAAGGAATATTATGAATACCTGAGGGGCACAGAGAATTTTTTTACAGACCTTTATTTAAATATTGGATTAGCTGAACGTCTTATAGCAAAACTGAGCGATATCTTTATTGAGTTTTATTCCTACTTTATTACACCAATAGCAAAGTATCTCACCTGGGTAGAGTTTGAAAGCGATTTTGGCATGCAGGACAGGCCGCTAATATCAAGGGATTTATTCAGGAAATTCCTGAAAGCGCCTATGGGCAGGGTTATTACCGAAGTTAAAAAGATTGCGCCACATGTAAAAATATACCTGCATTCCTGCGGTTCCATTAAAGAAATTATTCCGGAATTTATAGATATAGGAATAGATATAATTAGTGGGGTGCAGCCCCTGGCACGCGATATGGAATCAGATATACTTAAAAAAGAATTCGGGAAAGACCTGGTTTTTCATGGTGGAGTTGATATACAGAGAGCTTTATGCGGAAGCCTTGAAGATACTGTAAGAGAAACTGAAAAAAGAATTGCTGATTTTGCTCTTGGCGGAGGATATATTTTTGGACCTGCCAATCATTTCCAGATCGATGTTCCAATTGAAAACTTTTTTGCGATGTATGAAACTGCAAGGGAGTACGGTAAATATCCTATAAAAATGGAGAAGTAAAATAGTTTGAAAATTTTTTAAGTTTAATAAAGTAAAAAAAATATTGTGATATTTATACTGTATTAGATAAAAATGGAGAATATAAACGATTATCAAATATACAAAAATAATAGGTATATTTATATAGAATCTTAAAGAATATAATCGCTATACTAACAAAATAGGATATATCTAAACAGGGTAGATTAAATAGATTTCATAATTTAAAATTATTTATAAAAAAACTTTTTTATAAAAATGAAATTAATATTATAAATTGAAATATATTTAATTTATTGGCAATTATAATTATTATCATTAACACAAGAGGAGGTGTTGATATTTAGAAAGATAAATACTTTGCTCAGGTGAAAGGGGTGTGAGGATATAGAAATAAAATTAAGGCAGTGATTTGTATTTTGTTGAT
>JAMCQQ010000371.1 GCA_023379515.1 Actinomycetota bacterium | reverse complement strand
TCCAAAAGACGTGTTTGCATCAGCGATAGAAATAGAATGAGACTCGTCCCACATTAGCTCAAATTCTTTCTGATATTCTTCAAATTTAGCTTTTTCCCGGCTAGCATCGTTTAGTTCTCCCTGTCCTATTAACCCACGATATGTGAGGTTACTTGACCCCATAAAGACAGTGCCGGGAAAGTCACCATTTTGTGAAGATTCTTTTTTATTGTGAGAAATATAAAACTTTCCATGATAACCCTCTACTGTCTTCCTAATTTCAAGGCTACCATTTTTAATCTTTTCAATATAAAGGTCAAAAACTTCATTTGATTTTTCATTATCAAAAATATCGCTATCGTTCATAAACCCGACAAATGAATCGATATAATTAAGTTTTAATGCAGTTCTTGATGTTGTAGGTCTTCTTGGTTGCCAACGAGATAGGTCTTCATCTCCATCCTTAGCATATTGAGCGATTTGAGAAACTAATTGAGGATCTACTTCCAGGCCTACTAATATCCTTACCTTTTTATCCTTTAATTGTTCAAATAGAGCTTGGAAGCCAGAAAAGTAAAAAAATCCAACTGCTATATCAACCTTATCAGCAGACTCCAGAGCATTCTTTAAAGACTGCTGCAGGGTTTGATTACGGTTGTCTATAAGAGTCATTGAACCAATTCTATCAAAAAAACAGCTTATAACATAGAACCGATTGGTTTAGAATAATAATTAGCCATGGATCATCAATTACTTAAGAACCGGCGATACTACGAAGATCTTTATGATCTAACCACAATAAAAAAATGTTTGTGGAGCAATGACTTTTGGGCTAAGGAGTATAAAAAGGCAAAAGCGGATAATCAAAAAGATAAGTTAAAAGCAATAAATATAGCTTATGACTACGATATTTACTTTATTAAAGGCGAAAGATGGAAAAATAAGCAAGAAACAATTAATAATTTAATTCAAGAAGACCAGGAAAAGCAGGAGTTCTATGATAATACCTCTGCACCTTCCGATATTTTTTGCCCCACCTGTGGCGCTGAGCTTCTTTCTGATTTTAAGACACTTGATGATTTTAGCGATAAACCATTAAGAGTTATTTTCTTTTTTCCCTGCAATAAATGTCATAAAAAAGTTGCTTTTTATAATACTGGGGAAGAGCGGATATCCAAGCTCGATCCTTGCCCGAAATGCAGTAATGAGATAAAGACAAGCATCAAAAGAGACGACGATAAGATTACATGGACAAGGAAATGTGGTAATTGTAATTTTAAGGAGATAGATATTGAAGATTTAGAAAAAGATCAAGCAGAGCGAAGAGAAAAAGACACGGAAGGCAAGAGACTCCTGGAAAAATATCGAAGTACATTCTGCTTGTCAGATGAAGAGGGAGGAGAATACGTAGAAAGCATTGCTAATCTGAAACAATTGGAAGAATTAATTATTAGGCATAAAGAAAAAGATGAAAATAAAGAACTTTACAATAAGGTTGCAGCTCTGAAGAAATTAACTGTCGTTGACCTGGAAAAAATACTAGCTGACAGTCTTGAAAAGGAAAAATATATGAAATTTGAACTGTCCTCCCCGGAATTCGGACAACAAGTAATTGTAACTTTTACCGTGAGAGACGCAGGATCAAAAAGTGAATATGACAGTAAGAATATTTTAAAGAAATTAATTAACAAAACTCTTTTAGATACAAATTGGAGGTTAATGACTGAAGGAATAAATTATAGAATAGGTTTTCTTCAGGGAAGATTAAAAGCATATGAAAAAGAGGAGGATTTGATTAAATTAGTTCAGGATTCTGAAAAGAAAAATGGCAAAAAGCAACAAGATTAGAATTCCTAATATCCACCACGCTTTTCTATTTGGAGACTTTCTCATTTCTATTGACTGGTATCTAAATCCTGGTTGTTCTTGCATAAGTAAAAATAATTCTCCAATTTGTATCTAAAACTAGTCCTATAAAATAGATCAAAGACAGAAGTGATATAATATCGACATATGGATAGCGTAAAGTTTCGAGAGAAAGCAGGAAAAAGAATAAAAGAGATTAGAGAAAAGGCAAATTTGACTCAGGCTCAAGTGGCTAAGAAGGCAAAAATTAATGTAAATTACTTCGCAGTTATAGAGAGAGGCGAGGTTACTACGTCTTCTGAGAAATTACAAAGAATAGCTGACGCTTTAAGCGTTGATCTCTCCGAAATTACTAAATAAACCTTCCTAATTTTAGGAAATTAAACATTTCCATCGTAAGTCCCTTGTCTTCGATTCTTCTCATAATCTCCCTGCTTTTTGTTTGGGATAAAATATTCAAGCTTCCCTCCCATAAAATTTTCCGGTCAAGGATTGCAAGTTTTCTATGATGATTTCCGACGCAAATTAAAGTTTGGACTCCCATAATTTCAAATGTTCGTATAACTTCCTCTGATTGTTCTTCCATCGTGTTGTTATGTTCTATCGGGTCTCTAGTCATAACAACTATTTTAATTCCGCGACTGAGAAGCTTATCGATTATTGGAATGAAAATATTTACACGCTCGGTTGTAATAAATGGGCTTTCTATAATTACTTCTTCTTTACAGTTTGCCAAATCTTCTATAAACGCCAAGTAAAATGTTTTTTCTGTATGAAGTTGTGAGTTATTCATAATTTCCCTCCGTGTTATAATCCAAATTGCCCTTGTAAGCTCTATATATTTCGGATAACCAGGCTAAAAGGTGTTCGAATAGAAGTGCATGGAGGGTACTAATTTAGTTAACTTAACTTCTTACCTCTTTGTTACTTTCTCCTAATTGGTCCTTAAATGTTTCTTTTTAAGATCCTTAATAAGAAAAGGAGAAAATATGATTAAAGGGATTGAAAATAATGCTGCAATGCTTCTAGTAAGTGGAAACGCTAGAGAATTGGCTAAATTTTATATTGAAAAAGTCGGATTGACCCTTACTTTTAGAGGTATTGTTGCCGGAAACAAGGAACTGTTTTCATTTGAGATGGACAAAGGAAGCGTCTTATACATAGTTGACGGATCAGAGAGATTAAAAGATGATATCGGACATAATATTTTAAACTTTGAAGTTGATAGGATAGATTATGAAGTCAGAAAATTTGATGATTTGGGTGTAAAAAAAATTCAGGATCCTTATTGCATAGAGGATTTAGGAAAAGTTGCGACATTTAGGGATATTGAGGGGAATTACGTTCAACTTATTCAGCACAGTTTCCAGGATTCAAGAAAAATACTTAACTAACCTCTTTATTCATGTCAAGCCTTGATTTATAAAAAAATCCTCCAACAATTAAGAATGTTGCTACAGGAGAAATAATTGAGGGTATGTCTGCTCCGTAAACATCAAGTAACATAACCGAACCTAAAACAAGTATCGAGTACATAGCCCCATTTTTAAGATATTTATATTTTTTAATTCTTGAAATATTGCTAATCGTTAATTGTCTTAAAACAAGTGCTCCCAAACTATTTCCCAAAAAGATTAAAAGTACGGAAAAAGTAAAAGCGAATGCTCCGAATACACCATCAATAGAAAACGATGCGTCTATAACTTCAAGATACAAAATTTTACTCCAGTCTGTTTTTTGACTTGAGGAAAGCGTTGATTCTTCGGCCTCGGCAAACTGTTTAAACCCATGAGTTATAAAAAAAACTGTAGATCCTAATACAACACCGAAGGCAATCATCGTATTTATTCTAAGTCCCTGCCAGACTAAGAAAGCCAGTAAAATTGAAACAAGACTGTAAAACCAAATTGCCTGGGAATGAAAAAACCTTTCGGCTTTAAGTCCGTAGTTTTTTGGTTCGACAAAAAGCCAGTGCAAAAATATAAAAATTAAGAAAGTTCCCCCTACTGCAAGAGGAAGAGCAGAATGTTCTTGAATTGCTTTTGCAATTTGCGGGTCATTGCTGAATGTTGCAGTCAATGCTCCCATAATCCCGATATTGGGAATTGTTAATAGAATTATTATAAGAGGAAGAAGACCTCTAACTACAAATACAGCAAAAAGTATACCCCAGGACATGAACCATCTTCGTGCTTTTTGGCCCATCGTGGATAGAACTTCTGCATTTATAACAGCGTTATCAATACTTGAAACAATTTCAAAAAGAGATAATCCGAGAACTGTCAGAATAATTGCGGATAAAGACATAGTAAAAATTATAGCATTTTTGGTTGACGGATCAATTGCTGTTTTGATATACTAGCTTTGGATTCGTTAATTTCCCCGAAATTCCATAACGAAATTATTTATGATATTTTCAAATTTTAAAGAGTTATTTTCGCGCCTACAAAATAAAAAACATCATATAGATTTTATTGTTGCGATACTTACGGTTCCTGTTCTTCTAACCGTGATTTTGACGAACATTCTAAACTTACAAAAAAAATGGCAAAAGTAATATTCAGCCAACTCCTCCGCCCGGTAAAGAAATAATTATTCAAACAGTGCCGTCTGATTCCCAAAGTAAAGTTCAACCTGTAAAAACTGCAATCACCCCGATTGCTAATTGTAAAAAAACAGTTGGACCAATTAGTATTTCATATCCCTCCGAAGGAGAAACAGTTAGTGATAACCCTGTTTGTATAACAATTAAGTATGATGATCCAAACTACTGCTCTGTTGTTTGGTCATATAGGATTAATAACAACACATGGTCTGATTACAGCAATAACTCTGCATGTCTATATAACCTGTCAAAAGGTGAGGTTAAGTTTGATTTAAGAATTCAGAGTACGGTTTCACAGGATCAAACAAAAAGCTTATCAAGAACATTTAACTATCAGGGAACATCAGAAGAAAATGTTGCTTCTCCAAGCGCGAAGTAATATTTGAGCGGGAGAAGGGAATCGAACCCTCGTATCAACTTTGGAAAAGTTGTGTTCTACCATTGAACTACACCCGCGTATACAGAATCTAATTTTAAATTTTCCGCTAATAATTTGCAAGTGTCGGGGACAGAGGACTTGAACCTCCGACCTCACGGTCCCAAACCGTGCGCTCTAGCCAACTGAGCTAGTCCCCGAAAGAAATAACTTTGTTTTTAATGCGCGTCTGGCGGGAATCGAACCCACAACCTACTCCTTAGAAGGGAGTTGCTCTATCCGTTGAGCTACAGACGCACATGAGTATTTTATCAAACAAGACAGCTAATTACCACTTCATCTTACCTAATTATTGCTTTTTTAATCACTCATTTTAAATTAATAATCATAGAATTAATTTATGTTTCCGCTTTATGATTCTATAAAGATAAAAGGAATTCCTTTCTTAACAATTATTCTAATAGCGATCACATCTTATATCTTCTTTAAAGAAGTTACCTCTTCCAATCAAGACGTGGTTATACAAAATTATTCTTTAATCCCAAATAAAATAAAATTAAATAGTATCTATACCCTAACGCCTTTTTTTACCTCTATGTTTCTGCACGGCAGCCTGCTTCATATAGCCAGTAATATGTGGTTTCTTTGGATATTTGGAAATGACGTTGAACTTTTCTTAGGCAGAATAAGATTTCTTGTAATATATATTCTTTCTGGTTTGGCTGGAAATATAGTTCAGTATCTATTAATGCCTTCTTCTCCAATTCCGATGCTTGGTGCTTCCGGTGCAATAGCCGGGATTCTTGGTGCCTATTATTTTCTTTTCCCTAGATCAAAAGTTAGAACTCTTCTATTCATATTCTTTTTTGTAACATTGGTTAATATTCCAGCTTCAATAATGCTCGCCTACTGGTTTTTCCTGCAGGTTTTATCCGGACTTATTACCTACCCTAGTTCACAAAACATGGGTGGAATTGCTTTTTTTGCTCATATTGGTGGATTTTTAACAAGAGCTTTCCTAACACTCTTTATGCCTAAACATAGTGAACTTCTGGAGAGAGAATGAAGAAGTAATTGAGGCTACAAGTGCTTTCTGATATAATTTGAATTACTTGGTGGCTGTAGCTCAGTTGGTTAGAGCGTCAGGTTGTGGACCTGAATGTCGGGGGTTCAAGTCCCCTCAGCCACCCCAAGCTTTCTTGCCTCGATTAAATATATCAAGCTGTTTCACTACACACCGCACTCAAACCTTTGGTATAATTCACTCATGAGTTGGAAACGTACAAAACCCCCTTTTGCTGAATTTAAGAAAAATATTTTTCAAAAAGCAGGAGCTGTGGCTGAATTCATTTATCAAATAGGAGAATATAAAGAGCTGAGATTGCCTTCGAAAGATGTTCCTCTTAATAAAATTAATACCGAAGAGTTTAAGTCAAAAGTACGATATTTAAAAGACTGTTTACTTAAGTATAGGAGCATAACGGGGTATGGGAGAGGCATTACAGCTGTCCAAATAGGCATACCAGAAAGATTTTCTGTTATATATACCCCTGAAAAGTTAATTATTATCATCAATCCTAAAATCACAAAAAAATCATCCAAAATTCTTCTTTATCCAGAAATTTGCATGAGTGCAAATCCCATCATTGTTCCTACTATTCGTCCTGCTTGGATAGAGTTTAGTTATTATGATGAAGAAGGTAAACTACAGTACTGGAATATACGAGATAACACATACAAAGGTAAAATAATGAATAGAGTTTTTCAACATGAAATAGACCATATGGATGGCATTATAAACATTGACAAAGTTAAAGACCCCAAAGAACTAATACTAGAGTCCGATCCAAAATTTTACGAGAATGCAAAATTCCAAGAAGTCAAAAAGTCATAGAATTGAAGTATTTTTGTAGAATACCAAATCTTGTAGAGAAACAATGCTAAAATAGTTAGAACAGTATCTTACCTTAATTTTGGACTGCCAGATTTCCTAAATTTAGACTTTGCTCTGGATAGTGATTCGTCACTTGTTCCCCCGCCTCCAGTTCTTCCTCCGCCATGACTATGCTTGAAAAAATCAAAAATCGGCCTCTTCAATATTGGTGTAAGTGTGGTTCCTGTTTGTCTAAATTCTGATGGAGTAAAGTCCACTTTTTTTACTTCATAAATCCCTTCTCTTGTGGTCGTTCCATTTAAGGGAACGAAAACAGGAGATAATTTATAGGTTTCAACTTTAGGAACACTTGGCGCGACAGATTTTTTGCCATGATTTTTTCTGTTCCTCGGAATTGTTTTTCTCCTAAAACGTTCGCAATGATACATTCGCAAATTTTAACCTATATTAAATTTAAATGCAATAGTTTTTATAATTGTTACTATCTCATTTACTTGCAATTCTTCCCTACTTATTAATTAAATTTAACTGGATTTAGATTAACTGTAGATAATATTTTGCTATGAATGAGGAGCTAAATCAAATCTTTAATATATACCACAGTAATTGGCAACTACTTTATGATTTGTTTGAAAAATTGCCTGAAGATAAGCTTAATTTTACAATTGGATCAAATAACCGCACACTAAAACAGCTTTTGGCCCATATCGCAGGAATAGAAAAATGTTATTTAGAAGTAATAAGAATTGGAGCCGATGGTTGGAAGCATTGTCACATGGAGGACGAGAGATCAAACATGACCAAAGATGAACTTTTAAGGTTATATAAGGAATCACATGAGACACTTAAAAAAGAATTGAAAGAAAGAAATGATGAAGAAAAAATTGACTGGACAGAAGGGGTTTTCATGTCTTTAAAAGAACACATTTTTGATTTAAATAACCAGTCTGTATTTCATCAGGGACAGCTTGTTGTTTACATTAGATCATTGGGAGAGGAGTTTTTTCCTTCATCCTGGTCTGTTTGGGGCTATTAATCAATTAAAATCTTAATTTTACTTTACTTATCAGGTTCAAAGAATTTACGATTCTTAATTTTTTCCGGTAGAAAAGATTGCCCTTTTGTAGGACCGACATATTTTTCTGACCAGGTATAGCTCTTAGCATAACCTAGATTTTTCATAAGTTTAGTAGGTGCATTTCTTAAGTGAAGCGGAATCGGTTCATTTGGAAAATCGTAAACTGCTTGTTTTGCTTTCCCTAATGCATTAGGAATAGCCCTAGATTTAGGTGATTTTGAAAGGTAAACCACTACATATGCCAGAATCAGTTGTGCCTCAGGCATTCCTATTTTATGAACAGATTCAAAAGCTTCGTTTGCTTGAATTAAAGCTCCCCTATCTGCTAGCCCTATATCTTCGGCAGCAAAGATGATCATCCGTCGCGCAATAAACTTTGGGTCTTCTCCATTCTCCAGCATTCTCATTAAATAATATAAAGCAGCATCTGTGTCGCTTCCTCGCATAGATTTGATAAAAGCACTGATTATGTTGTAATGTTCATCTGCTTTTTTATCATAGAGCCCAGCTGATTTAGTTTGAAATACATCTTGAATAATTTTAGTAGTAATTTCTTTTTCTTTATAAGTTGATGCAGCGATCTCTAGGGCATTAAGCATTATGCGGGCATCTCCTCCGCATAATCTTATTAGAAGTTCTTTTGCGTCACTTTTTAATGTTTTTTTCAGTTTTCCTAAGCCTTTAGTTTTATCACTTAGTGCTTTTTTTAAAACTACCTCTAAATTTCCCGCTGATAATGGTTTTAAGACCAGAATCTTTGATCTTGATAAAAGAGCACTGATTACTTCAAAAGAAGGATTTTCAGTAGTAGCTCCAATTAAAGTAATTAATCCGCTTTCAACGTGAGGAAGAAGTGCATCTTGCTGTGCCTTATTCCACCTGTGAATTTCATCAATAAAAAGAATAGTTCTCTTGCCATTTTTTTTGTCAGCCTCAGCATTTTTAACAACCTCTATAAGGTCTGATTTTCCGGCAGTAACTGCTTCCAGGCCATAGAATTGTGCATCAAGTTCTTTAGAGATAATTTGTGCTAAAGTAGTTTTTCCAACCCCCGGAGGACCCCAGAAGATAATTGAAAAATTGGTTTTTGCTTCTAACATTCTGCGGATTATCCCGTTTTTTCCTACAAGATGTTCTTGTCCGACAAATTCTTCTAGATTTTGAGGTCTTAAATTAAAAGCTAAATTCATTTGCCTTATTTTAACACTTTTTTAACATTTGATTTAAAAACTGCTATAATATTGAACTCATGATTAAATTTAACCGCAAATCTATTGCGTTTTTTTTATCTTTTGCCATATTTTTAGCAGTTCCCTCTGCTCTTTTGTTTTCCTATCTAACTCCAGTTAAAAGCCAGGTCCAATCAGCTGATTATTCAACATACATTAATTATCCTCAATATCAGTCATATCCGCAGTATGCAAGCAGTCCCCTGACTCAGGAACCTCTATCAGACCATCAGGAGACCACAAATGATCCGCAACCAGAAAACAGCAACAGTTTTTGCTTAAATGTTCCAATACTTTACTATCACCATATCCAGCCATATTCAGAGGCAGCAAGAAAAGGCCAGACAGGACTAACTGTAGATAGTCAGGTTTTTGATTCTCAAATGGCATATTTAAAATCTAAGGAATATGTATCAATTAGTGCAGATGAGTTGGTAAATGCATTAAAAACTCATACCGTTTTGCCTTTGAAAACCATTGTTATCACATTTGATGATGGATATATGGATAATTTTACCTATGCTTATCCAGTTCTTCAAAAGTATGGATATAAGGGAAATATTATGATTGCAACAGGTTTAATCGGCGCTCCTGACATGCTTGATTGGAACAGTCTGAGGGAAATGGTAAATAGCGGTGTTTTTAATGCCTATAACCATACATGGTCGCATGTTGCCTTAGCGTCTGTTTCTCCTGACAAAATTAAGTTTGAAGTCTTGACTGCAAACAAACAGCTTGAAGAAAATATCGGAAAAAAAGTAAATATATTTACTTATCCTTATGGATCGCAAACGGAAAAAGTTGCCCAAATTTTAGAAGAAAATGGCTTTTCCGGGGCATTTTCGACTCTTCCGGGTAATATTCAATGCGAATCATTCATTATGTCACTTCATAGAACAAGAGTTGGTTCGGGGTCTTTATCATCGTACGGGATTTAAGGTTGTTATTTACCGTTACCGTTTCCCCTTCCGTTAATGAGCTTAGTATGCAACTCAAAGCCAATAAATTCCCCTGCTAGCTGACGAGTTAGTACCTCTAGCCTTATCGGAGTTGTGCCATCTTTTTGACGATGGCATGCTTGAGACAGATGCTGGATATTGTTTGGATCTTTTATTTCACTTTCGGTCCAGCCAAGTAGACGTGCAATTGACTTTGGAGTGATATGATCGCGTGTTTCCCCTACTCCATTACAATCTGGTGCATGTTGCCCAGGATTTTCGCATGGCCCAGGTATATCCAGTTCTTTTTGACCCATTTAGTTGAAAATATCATTAGCTAGGTAATTTTACAATAGGAAAATTGCTCTATTTATTTCTCTTTTGTTCTATTTATTTTCGTATTATTTTTTGTTACCTTATATTTATGCCTGCCAAAACTATTTTCCACATTGATTTTGATTCCTTTTTTGCCAGTGTTGAACAAGAATACCGGCCCGAAATGCGGGGAAAACCATTAGGTGTTACCGCTGCAAACAGCAGGACCTGCATAATTGCCTCAAGCCGGGAAGCTAAACGTTTAGGAATAAAGACCGGAGCCAGAAGCTATGAAGCACAAAAAATCTGTCCTGATTTAGTACTGGTTCCTGCAGATTTTAATAAGTATTTTGAAGTTTCAAAGAAATTTCTTAATATCTGTAAAGACTACTCCCCTTTTACCGAGCTATTTTCCATAGATGAGGTTTTTATGGATGTAACTTTAACAAAAGATCTGTTTGGCGGATCAAATAAATTAATCCAAACAATAAAGAAAAGAATTAGAGACGAAATAGGAGAAAATATAACAGCCTCTTTTGGTGTTTCCCATAATAAGCTTTTAGCAAAACTTGCTTCAGGTCTGAATAAGCCGGATGGATTAGCTGAAATTAAACCAGAAGATGTAGTTAAGGTCTATCAGAATGCAAAGCTAACCGATATTTGCGGTATTGGTGAGCGGATTAAAAGACGCTTAAACGATATAGGGATCAACAATTTAATTCAACTGCGAAATGCATCACTCGAACTACTGATTAAAGAATTTGGAGAGGTTGAAGGTCATTTTTTAAAAACAGTTGGTTTAGGAATAGACAATAATGAAGTTATCCCCTATACCCAGCCCCAAGAAATAAAATCTGTGGGAAGAAGTTATTGCTTGCCTAAAAACGAATACAACAAAAGAGTGGTTTTACAGAACCTATATGAATTATGCGAAGAAGTAGGTATTAAACTCAGAAGATTAGGTAAAAAAGGAAAAACTATCGGCATCGGACTTAATGGGACAAATTACCTCAGAATGAGAAAAACTTTTAAAGATTATGTTGATACTGGTGCGGATATCTATAATTTTGCTTTTCCTTATATTGAAGATGAATTTAAAAATCAAAAATACACAAGACAGATTCACGTTTGGGTCTCTAATCTTGAGGATAAAGATAATTTGACTCTCTCCCTGTTCGACTTAGATGTAAAAAAAGATAAGATTTCAAGTGCAATTGATAAAATCAATAGTAGGTTTGGGGATCATACTATCCGAAATGGCTTTTTACTGTATTCAGATAAATTAACAACCGTTCCAAACGGCTATCTTGCAGATAAATTTGAAAGAGCTAAGTTGGCCCAGGAAGGTCTTTAATTACCACAAATAGCCTTGGCTTCTTTTAAGACCTCGTTCTTTTTATCAGACGGGAGATTAAGAATATCAAGGAGTGAATTATTACCGCAGACGCTTTTGCAAAGCACGATTTTGTTGTCCATAAGAATTTGTTTTTGGGTATGAGATAAAGAGGAAAGCGCTGTAATCGGATGAACCTTCCATTTTTCAACCAGGTCTCTTAATCCCCCTTTATCCGGATAGCTCCAGCTAATGATTTTCATTCCACTGCATTGAGCAAAAGATACTGCATCAATTGAAACTTTTGTATTAGTGACAAGCCATGCTTGAGAAAAACCGTATTTATCTTTGAGATCATCAAATCGTGACTTGGTATACAAAGAGACATGAAGCTCGGTTTTTATCCCAATATCGTTATGAAATTTTGCTTCAATCATAATCTTTTCTTTTTCTTTTTCCGCAATTATGTCAACCTCATGTTTCACGCATTTACCGGATAAAATTGATCCAACTTCGGTTGCATAACCTTCTAGCTTAAATATTTCGGAGAGAAAAATTTCAAAAGGATATCCTGTTGGACCTAAATCCATAATTGCTCTTTTAAGACTGTATTTACCTTTATTTGGGGTTGAGCCAAGGACCTCCGAAATGTATCTGTAGATTTCTCTAGTGGGTATATTATCGTAGAGTTTTGTCTTAATATTTTAGTCCCAATTCCCTTAC
>JAMCQQ010000370.1 GCA_023379515.1 Actinomycetota bacterium | reverse complement strand
CAGCTCTAATATTGATATTTTTTTTTATTTATTTTTTTGCTTGAACGCTTTTGCATGAGATGAGTATTTCATAAAATTTTATTTCTGTCTATATCTTTCAAATTGGCCTAGTTTTTGGTGGAAGGATCAAAATAAACTTTTCGTTAATACCTTAATGATAATGTATTACAGAGATTAAAAAATCAAATGCTTTTACATTATTGAGATTAAATTATGAGTTACCGTATTTCCTAAAAATATTAATTGATACTCTGCGATATGGCTTCGGCGGCTGATATCCATTCTTCTATTGAATAAAAAATAGCCAGATTTTCTTTCTCAATTAACCCGCCCATTAAATGAGTATGATTTTCACCTATTGTACCGCAAATTATGGGTTTCATATTTTTATGAGATAAATATAAATTTTTTAATATCGAAGCTATATTAGGTGTTATTGGTTTACACTGAAATACGAACCACACCAGAATTATATCTATATTCGAATCTTCCATTATCGTTTTAATAACAGTCTCATATTCTCCATCTGTTGCGGTTCCGGTTAGATCAACAGGATTGCCGATGACTACGTGACCCGGCAATTCATTTTTTAATATATCCTTTGATGAGGCAGATAATTCAGCGAGTTTTATTTTATCTTTTTCAATAATTCTGTCTATGGACTGAACGGCCACTCCCGCCCCATTTGTTATAATTATTGCTCTGTTTCCTTTTGCCCTTGGATAAATTGATAAAATTTTTGAGGAAGCAATTAAACCTTCAATGCTGTCAACCGATACAACATTTGCCTGATCCATTGCTCCCTTTATGACACTATGGGTACCTGATAAAAATCCCGTATGAGAAGTAGTAGCTTCCGAGGCTCTGGGACTTCTTCCTGCCTTATAAACAATAACAGGTTTTTTCTTTGAAGCTTCCTTAACAGAATTAAAAAATTTCTTTCCTTTTTCAAGACCTTCTATATAAACTGCAATAACCCTGGTTTTGGTATCATCCGCCAGATATTTTATTAAATCTCCTTCATCAATATCTATTCTATTTCCATAACTTATAAACTTACCAAGACCATAGTTTCCAAGTAGTTCCATAAATATTATTCCAACCGTGCCCGATTGGGTAATAAATGAGATGGAACCCTCTTTTGGCCTTCTCATATTTTCATAAGGTTGAAAAAGCGTATCAATTCTAGTGAAACCATCAAAAATTCCAAGACAATTACAGCCTATAATCCGTATTTTGTAGTCAGAGGCTATTTTTTTTATCTTTTCTTCCAACTCAAAATTTCCAATTTCTTTGCCGCCGGCAGAAATAATAACAACATTATATACATTTTTATCTTTACACTGTTCCAAAATAAAAGGAATTTCAGATAGAGAAACTGTTATAATAACAACATCAATCTTATCCTGTATATCTAAAATTGCAGGGTAAGTCTTTATATTCAATATTGAATGATACTTGGGATTTATTGGATAAATTTTACCTTTAAAACCATGGTTTATTAAATTATCCAAAATTATATTTCCTATTCTATCTGAAACCGGAGAAGCGCCAACCAGCGCAACCGATGACGAAGTAAAGAATCTGTCAATATTATTTGTATCAGGAATTTCTTCGTCAAATGAGTTTGTTATTTCGGATAAAACTACTTTAAAATCAACAACTCTGTATTGATCTCCCCAGACAAATAAAGGATTAATATCAAAAGAATCAATCGTAGGGGACAAATCAATTGCCATATTGCTGATTTTGTAAACGGTATCGATGAGCATATCTTTTGATACACTTTGTATATTGCGATATCCTTCAAATAATATATTGGAGAATTTCAAGCTGTTAATCATATCGTCAATATCTTCTTTGGATACCGGCAATAGTCTAAATATGATATCCTGAAATATCTCTGTATATATTCCACCCATTCCGATCATGATGCTGGGGCCAAACACCGGATCGTTTTTATATCCCGCTATAAGTTCAAAACCGTAAAGTAACATTTCCTGTACAAGGACCCCATTAATATTGGCGCTTGGAACAGATTCTTTTGATGAAGAAATAATTTTGTTAAAGGCTTTTTTTACTTCTTCTTTTGAAAACAAATTCAGCTCTACTCCGCCTATATCAGATTTATGCAATATGTCTTCCGAATCTATCTTCAGGGCCACAGGAAAACCTATTTCATCTGCCAGAATAGCTGCCTCATTTTCATCTTTTGCTAATTTTGATTTAACTAATTTTAATTTATATTTTCCTTCTAAATCCTTTAATTTGATCATTGCTGCAAATTAACTTATCCTTCTTTGTCAATATTATTAAAATCTTTATCCAGCGATCTTAGTTTTAAGGCACGATTTTTGTTTCCTTATATCCACAAATAAATTGGATGGATGATTGAACCAATATACTCATTATTATACATTTTAAATGCAATTTATCAATACTCCAAAAATAAATATTGAAGAATTATGATCTTCTCGGCGAATTGTCATAAACCAAACTAATTATGTGAAATATTATCGCAAAACCCATGAAAAAAATTGCCAATATCATTGGAAGTATCATCTTATAATTTGAAGTAATTTTAATAAAATAAGGGGAAATCAATGTCCCGATACTTGCCGTAGTATACATTATGGTCGCTAAAAAATCCCTGCCTTCTTTGTAAATGGTGGCCCCCAGGGATGTCAGGAGAGGGTATAGCCCCGAGCATCCGAGCCCTATAAAAGCTATTGATATATACACAGAGTATTTTACTTTCAAATATGCAACAAAAAAAATAGAAATGAAAGCTACAATTAAAAATATTAAAATAAGTTGGTTATTATTAATTTTTGCACTAGCGTAGCTAGATATTATTCTCCCGAACAGCACCATGATCCAAAAAATAGTTACAGCAATTGCAGCGCTTTTTACATCA
>JAMCQQ010000369.1 GCA_023379515.1 Actinomycetota bacterium | reverse complement strand
AGGATTCGAACCAGTAATTCATAGACCAGAACCCTATGCCCTGTCATCAGGCAACTGTTTGATATAGCATGGATAATCCTATATTGTTATGTATTTGCAACAATATATTGGAATAAAAACAACTCTGATTAAAGTCAATAATATCTATTTACTTTCATATATGTTTCGTTTACTTTAAAATACTAATAAAGTAAAATCCTTTATATTATCAGCAATATAATCAGTATATGGAAAAAATGCCAAAGAAAAATTTTTTAAAGCTTGCCGGCCTGGCAGTTTTAATATTTTTTTTAATCAGTTTCTTTGCTTTAGGCACGTCGAGCTGTGCAGCAATTAAAAAATCATCACAATCAGGGACTGAATCTGCATTGACAGCAGCAGAAACCGGAAAAGATATTCCGGATTCGTCGTCTGAATCGGTGCAGGAAAGTACAAATATAGACAGTGCAGCATCTTCAAACCCAAGCGACACAACTGTTTCAGATAACTCTTCGGAAAGCTCTGATAATTCAGCCAACAGTGATGAAAACAATACAAATCAGGAAGACAGCAGCGGAACCGATTCAACAGATACAGGCACCAGTGCAAGTGCTGCTGACATTACAGGACAAAGGGAATTATTTTCTGAGGGAATTCAGAAATTCGAAGATGGTGATTACCTGGCAGCGGAATATTATTTTAACAAGATTAAAGATACTTACAAAATGCTTGCGGATCATATAAATTATTACCTTGCAAAAAGCTTGTTAATGCAGGGAAAATATGATTTATCTGCTAAAAATTACTCCAGGATCAAGAATATATACCCGGATTCAATTTTTTATGAAAAAGCTAATCTGGAATACGCTGACTTGCTTTACGTACAGCAAAAATATTCCGAAGCCGAGACAAATTATGAAAGTTTTGTGAAAAACTTTCCAAAATCAGAACTGCTCCCCTATGCTCTTTTTCAGCTGGCAATATGCCAGGAAAAAAATTCCAAATTTGAGAGTGCATTTGAAAATTATAAAAAAATCTGGCTCAATTTCCCGGAGAATGAATTTGCAGATGATGCAATTAATAATATCACTTCACTTTCAGATAGAAATCTTATAGGACCTTTTAAACCTTCGAACGAACAGCTTTATTCAAGAGGAGCAATTTTCTTTGACCTATATCAGTATGAAAATGCAATCGGTGAATTTAACAAAATAATTGAAGCAGGTAAAAATTCATCACTTTCTTCAGCCTTGTATTCAAAGACTTTATTCAAGTTGGGAATGAGCTATTTCAATTTGAGAGATTATTCAAAATCTACGGAGCTGCTTATTTCCTGCTATGAAAAATTCCCGTCCGAAAGCTATGCTGACGACAGCCTTTATTTTCTTGGTAGAGCTTTTACCAGCTTGAGTCAGGAAGATAATTCAATAAGTTACTACCAGAAAGTTTTGTCAAAATTTCCGCAGGGCAATTTTGCTGACGACAGTCTTTACAGGATTGGCCGAATATACTTCTTAAGAGGAGATCTTGAAAGCGCTGCGGCCAATTATGAAGAGATCATAAATAATTATCCGGGCGGCGATAAGATTCCGGATGCTTACTGGGAATTGGGCTGGATACAATTTAAAAGCGGTGATTATAATAGCGCAAAAACCACTTTCCAGGGGATGAAGGTTAAATTCAAAGGTACTTCCATTGGTGAGGAAGCTATGTTCTGGGAAGCAAGATCCCTGCAGAAACTTGGGGAAAATGATGCTGCGGCAAATATATATAAGGAAATAATTGACAGCAAAACTTATTCTTATTATGCATTTGCTTCTCAAAGGTCCCTAAAATCAATGAGTATGGAATATGGCATTCCCAAAATCGATAACACTGTTTATCCCTACAATCCTAAAATAAATGAGTTACTGCCTGAAATTTACAAAGATACAGACAATAATAATTCCGGCAGCGGCAGCGGTCAGGATGGTAAGTTTACCCATATTGATAAAGCTAAGGAGCTTTTGAATCTGGAATTTTATATAAGTGCAACAAAGGAAATAGAAGCCGGAAGCGGTGAGCTTGAACAGAATAACTTAAGTATTCTTGAAATCTCGACTCTATATCTTGAGGCCAAAGATTATTTGAATTCACAAAAATTAATAGCAAAATATTTTTCAAAGCTGAAATCCAATCTCGATAAGCCATATAAGGATTATATTTATTACCTTCTCTATCCATATGGATTCAAGGAATATATTGACAAATACAGCAAGCAGTTCAATATTGACCCGTTATTTGTGCTGGCCGTAATAAGAGAAGAGAGCAGATTTCAGCCTGATGCCGGCTCTTATGCCGGGGCCCTTGGTCTTATGCAGATAATACCAAAAACAGGTAAAGGTATAGCATCACAGCTTGGCATAGCAAAATTTGACAATCAGATGCTGCTGGATCCTGAATTAAGCATAAAAATGGGTGCTTACTATTTAAGCAGACAGCTTGAAAGCTTTAACCAGAATAAGTACTATGCAGCCGGAGCATACAATGGAGGGCCAGGTTCGATGAACAAATGGATATCATCATGGGGAGATAAGGATATCGAGGAATTCATTGAATATGTCTCGTATGATGAAACCCGCAACTATATAAAAAAAGTAATGGGAAGCTATTTCTTTTACCAGATGCTATATCCTTAAAAAATCCTGCACATTGGATATTATCCCTTAAGATACTGATCCATGAATTAAAATCTAAAATGCCTGCGCGGCAAAATTTCTTGTTTAAATCAGCTTTAAAATAAAAAGCCATGCCGTAATGGTTACCGCAGAAATTATTGTCGTGATAATAAGGGCGGAAGAAACAAAATCCGTATCTGAATTATACTTTTCGCTCTGTATAAATGCTGCGACTGCAAGGGGCATGGCAAAAAGAAGGGCGATTATATCACGGTCAAGTTTGCCGGCCCTAAATATAAAAATACTGAAAACCAGTGAAAGAAGCGGCATAAGTATTAATTTTCCAAAACTTATTAGTGAAAGATACTTGATATTGCTTTTGATATGAGAAAATTTAAATGAGGCGCCAATTGATATTAGCGCAAGGGGGACAGCTATGCCTGATAAAATTTCAAAAAATTTAAAGATTGGTGCAGGGATTTCATAACTGAAATAAGAGATTATCAGACCTGCTGCTACAGCAATTATTACAGGATCCGTAAGAATTTCAATTACAAGTCTTTTTATACCTGTTTTGCGATCTTTTCTATTTTGTATGTTCAAAAGCTTGAGAAAAAATGCGGTAAACAGGATATTTAACGGTAAAAGGCAGGCAATTATAATGCTTGCCTTCGCGGTTGCAAGCGAACCATAAGCATATAAGAGTATAGGCATCCCAATAAAGGCCATATTGGACCTGAAAGTAGAAACAATGACAGCACTTTTTGTCTTATTTTTGATTTTTAAAAAATAAAACGACAAGAACACAATAATCAAAAATAAAAAATAAGTAGGAAAAATCACTTTTAAAATGTCTATGTCAAATATTTCTTTAAGCTTATTTTCAGCAATATTTAAAAAAACCAGGGAAGATAGCCCAAAGTCATAAGTCAACTTATTTAAAAACGGAACATTCTGGTCCTGAATAATGCCTTTTTTTTTGATGAAAAAGCCAACAGCTATAACTGCAAAAATGGGCAGAGTGACTCCTGATACTTCAAGAATAATCCTTAAAAAATTGTTCATGGCAATCACTCTTAAAAGTTATTATCTAAATCAATATACCCGTACCCTGCCTTATGGATTCAACTACCCGGGCCAGTCCCTTTCTCCTCTCTTCACCTTCAATCAAGTTTACAATCTCAGCAGCTTTTTCCAGGTAAAAGGAAAATTTATTCCTGGCAGTTTCAATGGCACCGGTTTGCATAAGCATTTCAAAAACTATTTTTATGTCATCGTCATTGATATTATCTTGGCATAAAATTGATTCAGCAATTTTTTTAAACCTGTTGTTTTTTAAAGCATATATCAGCGGAAGCGTAATGTCTCCCTGCTTCAGATCGTTCCCTACAGGTTTTCCTACTTTTATAGCAGAATTGCCTAAATCTATATCAATAAGGTCATCATTTATCTGGAAAGAGATTCCGACATATTCTCCGAAGTCTCTCATATTATCAATGTCTTTCTGGCTCGATTTAGAAAGCATTCCACCGAGAATACAACTGGTTTTAAAAAGTGAAGCAGTTTTTTCTTTTATTTTCTCAAAGTATACTTCTTCACTCTGATTTAAATTTCTTTTGGTTTTTAATTGACCAAACTCGCCTTTTACAAGATTCTGTGCGGCATATGACATTTCCTCAAGGATTTTTCGATTTTCATAATTGTTTAGAAGAGAAAATGTGTGTGTGAATAAATAATCTCCCACAAATTTTGCGGTATCCTTATCATAAGTATTATGTATCGTTTTCCTTCCTCTGCGCAAAATCGATTTATCGATTATGTCATCGTGGATAAGAGATGCAGTATGAATAATTTCAATTGATGCAGCAGCCGGAAGGAGATAATCTATATTATAATTTTCATTTCTGGCACAAATTAAAAAAAGAGCTGGCCTTATGCGTTTCCCACCAAATATAAGCGTACTCTTTACAGATTCGTGAAGTATCCCGTCAAAACTATTGGTATACTCTAAAAGATAAGCCTCTAATCTGACAATATCTTCCTTTAAAAATTCAAATCCGGCAGTTATAACGGACTTGTCAGTCATTTTGCTAATAAAGTTATTATTGATAATTTTACCCAAACCTAAACATTACAAATTTATTTTACACTAATGGAATTCTTGAAAATTTCAAACCATCTAAAACTCTTATTTGAAAATGGAAATTGAAGCTCCTTTTTTTCGCATACGGTAGACAAACTATAACTGTAAGTTTTGTCTTTTAACTCGAGTAGCTTCTTATCCCGAATGCTTCTATCCTTTATTTCCATTATTTCATCTATTTGTTTCATTATTTCAACAGCTTTAAGAGTCCTTTCCTCATTTTCGGCCATTACGCGGCTGCTTATTGAACCTGACCTACCTTTTAATCTATTTAATCCAAGTGCCGCTTCATATGTGCTGTAAACTAATTCATCTTTGCTGATATATTCACTTTCATAATTTAAAATATACTTCCATGAGGGCATCGTAATTGCTTCGATATGCTCTTTTAATGTTTTGCATAGCAATTTGTAACCAAATTTTTCAGGATTTTCAAATGCCCTGCTTCCGGGATCCAGAAATGGCGCCATGGGTGAAATAAATGTCATGAACCTTTTGTCCCAGTTAAATCTTTCATATGCATCTTTTGAGAATTTTACCGTATCAAGAATTGACTCACTTGTCTGATGCGGCAATCCTGTCATAAAATATAAGTCAAATCTCAGCGCACCTTTTGAAAGAGCGTATTCTATGTTCTCCAAAAGTTCCTCGTTTGTGTAAGCTTTGCCTATTATTTTTCTGATTTTTTCATCATGTGAATCAGGTGATATCTCATAACAAACATTGTTGAATATTTTTGCAGCTTCATCAAAAAACCATCTGCCCGTGGGGTCAAAAAACTCAAAAAATATCTGTAAGTTTTTATCAA
>JAMCQQ010000368.1 GCA_023379515.1 Actinomycetota bacterium | reverse complement strand
TATTGTTCTTTTTTTCATAATAAGTCCTTGTTTATATTTGCCTTATTTTCTTTATACCAAGTATATAAATCTACAATATAGTCATTAAAATCAGTAAACTTAAATCCTTTAATCTCCTTCATTAACCTTTTATTATCACAGGTATATTCGTTATTTAGTCCTTTTTTATTGACAATAATTCTAGATTTTTTATCAGCAAGTTGATTGATCTTCTCAGCAATTGCCTTTATGTTTATCCGTTTACCTGTTCCAATATTGTAAAATTTATGCTTACCATTGTTTTCTATAAAATATTCTACTATTCTAACAAAGTCCTTTATATAAATGTAGTCGAAATAAACATCCTGACGCATGGTTATCGGCATTCCAAAAATATTTTTACACATTGCGTTAGAAATAAAACGATATCTATAGTCCTCTCCTTGACCAAATAAAGCAAATATTCTCAAACACACAATATTATCAGCATTTTCTATATACTTGGAGCAAACATATTTACCAAATCCGTATTCATCTGTTGGAACTCTTTTATCAAAATCATCCTCCCTAGCCTTAGCTATTGGAAACCGCTTATCATATTCTGCTCCGGAACCACAATGGATCATTTTTTTAAAAAGTTTTTTATTCCTTATGATATTAAAAAACATTTTTAAATTTTGCTCTAAAGCACTCTCTATGGCCTCCTCTGATCTGCTTCCACCCACAAGGGCTGTATGCACAACTACGTCTATTTTGTTTTTTTTAAAAAACTTATCGACTTCATTTTCATCTAGAAGATTTAATTCTTTACGAGTTGGAGTAAAGAGGTTATATTTACCACTTAAGTACTCCTTAAGATTTCGTCCTGCGAAACCATTTGCGCCAGTTATTAAAACATTCTTTTTATTCTTCATCTAATAATGGAATTATCATGTTGCTCTTTAACTCTTCTTTGGGTAGAAAAGGCCACATATCTTCAAGACAAGGAGAATAAAAGCTTCCATCAGCTCTTTTTCTTGTTAGTAATTTTGGTGTTAAAGGCATATCTTTTAAAGCATTGATATCACAAATGATTGGACCTGGATATTCTAGAGCATACTTTATCTTTTTTTTCATTTCTTTGTGATTGTTTATTCTAATTGATTTAATTCCATATGCTTTTCCAATTTTTACGAAATCCGGGCAAGTTATTCCACTATCGCTTCCGCTTGCAACATGTCTTCCATCACATAAATTATTTTGCGTATTTCTCATTGTTAAAAATCCATCATTACTGTAAATAAATAGCTTAATTGGTAAATTATAATGCTTGACTGTCTGTAATTCCTGGATGTTCATTTGAATACTACCATCTCCCTCCATACAAATAATTCTCTTTTTATTGTTAAAAGCAAAGCTTGCTCCTATAGCTGCAGGCAAACCATATCCCATATGAGCCGATCCAAGATTAAGAATAACTCTTTGTCCTTTCTTTACATAGAAAGCTTGATAAGAACAGTTTAAAGGTCCCGTCCCGTTTGTTACAACAATTATTTCGTTTTGTTTAAGCTGCTTACAGCTTTCTTCTATAAAGCAATAAGGGTTGACGAAGTTTTTTTCTTTCCAAAGTTCATCGGAAACATTTGGATACTTTTTATTTAATTTTCTTCCATACTTTAACCAAGGATCAATATTAATCTTAAGTGGTTTTCTTTTAATCTGTTTTATCATTTCTTCTATAAAAAGCTTTGCATCGGTATTTACCGGTAAGTCTACATTCAATATTGGCTTTTTTATCTCATGATTGTCTATATCCACCATAATTTTATAAGCTGCTCTCGCAAAAGCATCATGTTTGTAGCCCACAGTATATATATCCATCCTGGCACCAATAGATAGCAATAAATCGCTGTTTTGAATAATGATATTTCCAGCCCTCTGCCCCATGGAGTGAGATCTACCAAAAAAGTAGGAGTGATCAGATGGAATCATGTCATACCCTACATAACTTGTTAAAACAGGAATTTTTAAAAGATTTATCAACTCTAGAAACTCGTTATGAGCTCCACTAAGCCTTACTCCATTTCCTGCGTATAATACTGGTCTCTCGGCTTTTGATATTCTTAGTAATGTTTCTTTTGCTAGTTTTTCAATTTCTTTTTTATCTGTTATGTAATCCTGTTTTAGTTCTAACGGATTAAAACCCTTTAGTTTACTTTCATCAATCATAGAACTTTGAACATCAACGGGAATATCTACCCAAACCGGACCGGGTCTACCCGTTGTTGCCATGTGCCAAGCCTTTTCGAGAATATATTTTATTTCTGTTGGCTCCATAACAAGTTTTGCATATTTGGTAAGAGGTTTTACAACATCAATAATATTCATTTCCTGAGGCCCTAATTGCCTTACTCCCATTTTTGTTCCGGATCCCATAAACTTCCTACTAACTTGACCGGAGACTACTAGCATAGGAATAGAATCAAGCCAACTTCCTAATGCTCCTGTTAAAACATTAGTTCCTCCCGGACCGGAGGTTACCATACATACCCCAACACTACCTGTTGCCCTTGCATAACCTTCGGCCGCTATAGCACTTGCCTGTTCATGATAGTTGCAGACATACTTAACCTTACTTTGTCCTATGGAGTCTATGAGGTGAACATTACCACCGCCCGGCAGTACAAAAGCATGTGTTACCCCTTTTTTAAATAGAAAGTCACATACATAGTCGCTTAACTTTATCATTCGTAAAAAGAATTATATATTTTTATATCTAGCTTTTCAATATCAAACGATGAGTGTTTTGTGAAAATTATTCTTTAGTTCTTCCTGAGGTTTTAGTTAATTGAGGAGTTCAAAAAAATTCTTACTTAATTCTTTTTTTTAACATCTCTATTCTACCGTCTTCTTCGCGACAAATCTCTGAATAATAATTCCTTTTATTTTCAAGCCATAGCAATTCAAATATATTAGCTTTTACTATT
>JAMCQQ010000367.1 GCA_023379515.1 Actinomycetota bacterium | reverse complement strand
AAAAACAGCATGTAATATGAGAACTATGGAAAAGGTAGTCAAACAAGCTATGGGAAAGTATTACAGTTACCTTTTCAATTTCTAAAATCCTTAAGTTTGGTTAATAATTTTAAACCTGGCATTCTTTTAGGCACTGGGATAATCGAGGCGTATATTTCTTTTTTTCTAAAAAAACCCTGCATAATATATGAAGATTCCGAACCAACCCCATTTCTCGAGCGCATTCAATGGCAACATCTTGCCAGAGTTATTGTAACGCCGGACTGTTTTAGAAAAGATTTGGGCAAAAAGCAATTTCGTTTAGCCGGGTATAAGGAACTCGCTTACCTCCATCCAAAATATTTCCGCCCCGATCCTTCTATTTTAGATGGACTAGGTGTAAGCAAAGATGAAAGATATGTGATTTTGCGATTCAACGCTTTCGACGCTGTGCACGACATAGGCAGGCAGGGTTTTGATCTTAATAATAAGTACAGGTTGGTAAGAGAATTACAAAAATTTGCTAGAGTTTTTATATCCTCAGAAACACCATTGCCCTATGAATTAGAAAAATACAATTTGCCTATATCATTTGAACGCATACACCATGCCCTCTATTACGCCCAGTTTCTGGTAACAGATACTCAAACAATGACAACAGAAGCAGCTATTTTAGGTACCCCTGTGATACGATGCAATAACTTTGTCGGCCCTAATGATATGGGAAACTTTATTGAGCTTGAGCAGAAGTATAAATTAATCTATAATTACCGTGAGCAGGATAAAGCCCTAGAAAAAGCTGTTGAACTAATCCAAAGGCCCGGCCTGAAAGTAGAATGGCAGCATAAAAGGGAGATTCTCTTAAAAGACAAGATAGATTTAACCGCATTTATGGTTTGGTTTATCGAAAACTATCCGGAAAGTTGTAAGAGTATTAAACAAAACCATGACCTGCAATACAGTTTTAGGTGAAGATGATAATGAAGATAGCAACAGTTGTCGGATCCCGCCCCCAGTTTATTAAAATGGCACCGGTATCAAAAGTAATAAGAAAGAACTTTAAGGAGCTTATCATCCACACTGGACAGCATTACGACTATGAAATGGACCGGATATTTTTTGAGGAACTGGACATACCCCTATCTGATTACTATTTAGGCGTAGGATCCGGCACTCATGGGTATCAAACAGGCGAAATGCTGAAGAGGATAGAAGAAATTCTAATCAATGAAAAACCGGATTTTGTCCTGGTTTATGGAGATACAAATTCGACCCTTGCGGGGGCCCTAGCCGGGGCAAAATTGGGTATAAAAGTTGCCCACGTAGAGGCGGGGTTGAGGAGTTTCGATAAATCAATGCCGGAGGAGATAAATAGAGTTATAACGGATCACTGCTCAAATATACTATTTTGTCCCACAAAAACCGCAGTCAAAAATTTAAACCGGGAAGGTATAAACGATGGCGCTTATCTAACCGGAGATGTGATGGTGGATTCGTTATTACATAATAAAGAGATCGCAGAGAGCAAATCTGGTATACTAGAGAAACTGGAATTAAAGAGCAATGAATATATAGTAGCTACCATTCACCGGGCAAGTAACACCGATAGAAAAGAAAAACTCGATAAGATCGTGAACTCTTTTTGTGAACTAGGTGAAACGATTATTTTCCCCATCCATCCCCGGACTGAAAAGTATCTAAAAGAATACGGTTTATTTGATAAACTGAGGGCATCGGTAAGGCTAACAAAGCCGTTGGGATACTTGGATTTTTTAAAATTGATGATCCATGCCAAGAAGATAGTAACAGATTCCGGAGGAATACAAAAAGAAGCTTACATATTAAAAGTGCCGTGCATCACTTTAAGAGAAAACACCGAATGGGTCGAGACGGTTGAAGATGGCTGGAATGTGCTGGTTTCGGTTGATAAGGAAAATATACGTAGGGCCATACATCAATTTCAACCATCTTTGAGTAACCATAAAGAGATATTTGGGAACGGGAGCGCTGCTAAAGAAATATTTGATTATCTGGAGATATCAAAATGAACATTAATTTCAAGGACAAGAATCTGCTTATAATATCGCATAGCTATTCAAATTTTGTTAAGGATCAAGTTGAGGCGTTATCGAAATATTTTAACCATATATATGTTCTTGTCAGGCACAATCCTATCGCAGATATCTCTGAGTATGTTCCTATCAATTATTTAAAGCCCTTTAGAGCGAGTTCGAAAATAGACATAAACAATAAACCCGATAATATATCGACAATAACGACAAATATATTATATTTTCCTACCTCGAACCAATACAAAAAACTAGGGGAGAAGCATTTTAAGGTTGTAGATAAAGTTATTAGGGAAAAGAATATAAGCTTTGATTTAATCCACGCTCATTTTACCTGGAGTGCTGGGTACGCTGGAGCAAAATTAAAAGAGAAATACAGAGTTCCATTTATTGTTACGGGACATGGCCACGATATTTACGATCTACCGTTTAAAGATAGTGAGTGGAAGCAAAAAATCGAATATGTTCTTAATACCGCAGACAATATAATAACGGTTAGTAATAACAATCTAAAATGTATAACAAAACTAAATGTTACAACACCAGTCAAAGTGCTACCCAACGGGTTTAGAAGTAATTTGTTTTATCCCATGGAAGCCGTTTCTTGTAGACAAACTCTAGGTATTTCCCCTGGTCAGAGGATGATTCTTGCCGTTGGAAATTTGTTTCCCATAAAAGGTCATCAGTATTTGATAAAAGCGATTAAAGAAATTATCAAACATAGAAAAGATGTTATGTGTTACATAGTTGGAAGTGGTATCCTGAAAAATAAATTACAGATTCAAATAGAAAAGTTAAAATTAAATGATTATATTAAAATAACGGGCAGAAAGCCTCATAACGAAATTCCGATCTGGATAAATGCTTGCGATGTATTTGTTATGCCAAGTTTAGGTGAAGGAAATCCAACAGTAATGTTTGAATGCTTAGCCTGTGGAAAACCATTTATAGGTACAAGAGTAGGCGGAATACCGGAGATTATAACTTCAGAGGAATATGGTTTATTATGTGAACCAACAAATTCAAATAGGTTAGCTGAGAAGATTTTAATTGCTTTGGATAAACAATGGGGTAGTACGAAAATTAAAATTTATGCAGGTCAATTTGCATGGGAGAATATTGCGAGAGAGATATTTAAGGTTTATAAAAATAGTTTCTCGTATTTATCATGAATAAACAAGGTAACTCGCTGAAATTTATTTGGGGATTTAACACAAACCAAATGAGGAAAAAATTACTGAAAAAAGATATAAGATATCTTAAAATAGTAGTAGCGATCACCTCTTTTGTGTTATTAGCTATAGCTTTGCTCATCGCCCACGAATCTCCTGCCATTGGCTATGAGCTCTCTATTTATAGCGCAACACCATTAGCGTTTTGGGTATGTTTATTTCTCGGCTTTACCGGTGGTATTGGTATACTAATTCACCAGATTGTTACAAATGGTTATAGAGATAGCTACTTCTGGCTAATTGGCTTACTTATCCTTATTTTATCCAGAATAACTTTGCTCTGTTTACCTTATATTAGAGGGTATATCAGTTGGGCAGGGGATAATATTACGCACCTGGGCTTGGTAAAAGATATACTCTTTGGTGGTCACTTTGCTGGCGATAATTATTATCCCATAACTCATATATTACTGTCTCAAGTCATAACTGTTACTGGAATTCCAGATAACTTTGTGGTGAATCTTAGTACCACCGTGTTTTCCGTTATATTCATACTTTCAATGTATCTACTTGCCACTGCTATTCTGCCTCACCGGGGGCAACAATTACTGGTCCTGATTCTCACAGGCGGAGTAATGCTTGGAGGGGGCTATAATGTTCTTCTGATGCCTAATGGCTGGTCTATTTTCTTAATGCCCCTTTTGTTTTATTGTTACTATAAGCGGGCTATCATTTCTGTTCGTATATTATTTATAATTCTTCTTGTATTATATCCT
>JAMCQQ010000366.1 GCA_023379515.1 Actinomycetota bacterium | reverse complement strand
TTGTTTTGATAACCAGGGCGATTTTTTTGAATATAGTCAGTTATTTTGGTTGTTGCAATCTTTGAGTCTTCATTATCTTCAAATCTGTCTGTACCTTTAGAATATCCAAGCAGATTCTTTAAACCAGATGCACTTTTCTGCTGATAAGCTATTTCAAAATCAGCCCATTCATTCTGTGGTATAGCATTCAGAAAACCTACCGATACTATGTAGTTGGCATTCCCGCCGGCATATTTGACCCCCGATTTCATGATAGCCTCACCAAATGCCTGGTTCGACATTGCTTCAACATCAAATGAAACATTCTTCAATGTATAACCTTCGTTGCTGAAGGTCATAATTCCCGCCTGGTTTGCTCTGGCCAAAACAGGGTCAAGTCCGGCAGGATCGATTGGACAAACTACTATTGCATCTATGCCTTTGTTGAAACTATCCAATATGATTTGTGATTGAAGTGCCGGATCAGCTGCAGGAGGTGCTGTAACTGTTACCCTGAAGCCATAATCTCTGGCACTTTGTTCAAGTCCTGATTTTATAACATTAAACCATGGGATATCTGCAAGCTTTGGAACATATAATATTTCAAAGTTTGATGGAATTTTTTCTTCGGCTGAAGATACGGCGGAAGATTCTGCAGGTGCAGCAGTTGAGGTGGTTTCAGTAGCTGCAGAACTTACAATTGCTGTTGATATTGTGGTCCCGGCTTCTTGTCCTGTTGTACAAGCCGTAAAAAAAATAATAACAGCAAATAAAGATAAGATTGTTATTATCGAAATTAATACTTTTTTCATGTTTCCTCGTTTTTGTTATATTCAGTTAATATTTTGCACTACTAGATTATAAAGCATTTTCAACTTCTTTCCAGTAAAAAAATAAGATTGATTTACCAGTGGCCGCTTGCGCCGCCCCCGCCTGAAGAGCCTCCGCCAAAGCTGCTTGAGCCTCCGGAACTGCCCGAACTGCTGCTCCAGGACGAAAAAGAACTGCCGGAACTTCCACTTCCTGAATAGTGGCTCTTTTGCAGCATAGGCAGAGTGATAGTGTTTTTTTCTGCATAACCGCATTTTCTGCAGAGCTTCTCAATATGGGCCCTTCCCGAATATTCATAAGTTGGATTTGACAGTATTTTTGTTTTGATAACCAGGGCGATTTTTTTACATCGCGGACATCTGTGTTTTTTTATATAACCCTTTAAGAAACTTATTATAAATATCAAAGCAAATACTATCCAGGGTGATAAAGTTGCCAGTATGATAAGTGCAGCAAAGGTAGGGGTCTCTGAAAATTCCCGCTTAGGTTGAGCTATAAAATTGTCTGAATATGACAGAAGGTTTTTACCATGTTCCTCATATATGATATTTGCTATTGCAACAACACCATTATAAATACCGCTGTCATAGTCATTATTTTTGAACCTTGGTGTTATAACATCATCTATAATATATTTTGCTTTGATGTCTGGAATTATGCCTTCTAAGCCATATCCGACCTCGATCCTCAATTGTCTGTCTTTTAATGCCACAAGCAAAAGTACCCCGTTATCTTTATCTTTCTTCCCGATACCCCATTTTGCAAACAATCCTGCTGCATATTCTTCTATTGTGGCATTTCCAAGCTTATCGATTATGGTAACTGCTATTTCACAGGATGTTTCCTCTCTGACAGCCTGTACCAGATTTTCAGTTTTAGCTTTCCATTCTGCTGATAGTGTGCCGGTATAGTCATTAACGTATCCGTTATAATCCGGGAAATCCAGAGTATTTTCCTTTGCAGCGGTACAGCCAGTGAAAGAAAACAGGATAGTAAGCATGAAAATGAGAATAATGAGGATATAATAAGGTATAAGACTAGTGATTTTAATATTTTTATTCTTCATAAGCATATCTTTTAAAAAAACATATGCTTATATTTTATCAGAATTTTTAATGGAGAAAAATCATTTAAAAACTGTCACTTTAAGGCATATATTAATTTACTAAAAAAAATTACAGCTCTAAAACTCTCTTAACTTCAAGTACTCCGCTTCTTGGACTTGTAAAGATTTTATCCGACAGGTCTTTATCCAGTCCTGATGCAAGCCTTGCCATTGACCCCTGGGCAAATACTATCACATCAACTTTATCGGCCAGCTCTTTTACACATTTTAAAACCATTTTATCATGTTTTTGTGGATTTCCGCTCATAAGTTCCTCAAAGGCCCCAGGGCATATTGTTTTTGTTATTTTGATTTTTTTTGCTGCAGATGCTGCCTTTTTCTCTATCATTCTTGTAGTGGGGTCCATTGTAGTTTTGAGTGTTGCGACAACCCCGATATTGGATGATCTTGATACTGCCTCTTCGGCCATCTTCTCATCTATTTTTACTATTGGTATGGCAATAATCTGCCTTGCAATGTCAGCAACTTCACCAACTGAGGAACATACATTTAATATGCAATCAACTTTGTAATCTTCTGCTGACTTAAAGTAATTTAGCATCCTGGCTGTTACCGGTTTTGTTACCCCATCATTTGCTAAAACCTCTCTTAGCAAACTGTCATCGACTATATGAGTCAGTTCCACCTGGGGAATGGTTTCTTTAAAAAGCTTTGTAAGTACTTCTACAAGAGCAAATCCTGTATGTATAAGTGCTACTTTTTTCATTTCTTTCCTTTACAATAAATATTGTTAGTAATCTTTTATTTAATTAAAACTATTTACCCTAAGATTTGTCTGATGTTATCAGCTATTTTCTCTTCATTTGGAATTATTGCCGACTCAAGGACGTAAGAATATGGTATAGGGCTATTAAGCCCTCCTAAAACTATGGGAGGACTGTCAAGATAATCAAATATGTGAGGCAGTATTTCTTTTAATATATATGCCCCAGTTCCTGCTCTTGAGCATGATTCATGTACAATAAGTAAATGGTTCGTCTTTTTTACAGAAGAGGCAATTGTATCAATATCGAGCGGGTATAAAGTTCTCGGGTCAATGACTTCACAGCTTATTCCTTCACCCTCAAGGATATTTGCTGCCGAAAGCACCTTATTTGTCATATAGGATACCGATACAACTGTAATGTCTTTGCCTTCTTTTTTGATATCTGCTTTTCCAAGTTCAATTATATAATCGCTGTCAGGTACAGAGCCTTGTATATTGTAAAGTAACTTGTGCTCTATAAAGACGACAGCATTATTATCCCTTATGGAAGATTTAAGGAAGCACTGGATGAAGAAATGAGTTGACGGCATAACAACTTTAAGCCCCGGAATATGACAAAAAAATACCTCTAAACTCTGTGAGTGGTGAGAAGCATTGCCCTTGCCGCCTCCACCCTGGGTACGGATAACTATAGGTACTTTTGCTTTGCCTCCAAACATATATTTTATCTTTGCCGCCTGATTTATAATTTGATCCATCGCAAGGGTGATGAAGTCTATATACATAACCTCAACAACGGGTCTCAGTCCTGTAATTGCTGCACCAACCGCTGTACCTACAAAAGAATTTTCAGATATTGGTGTATCCATTACTCTGGTGGAACTATACTTCTGGTATAGACCTTTAGATGTACCAAATACTCCACCCTGGGGTCCTATATCTTCACCCATAAGAATTATATTGCTATCCAAACTCATTTCTTCATCCAGTGCTTCCTTTATAGCATCCGAATATGTAATTACTCTTTCCAAAATTTCCTAACCTCCAAGTATATAATTATCATTTTAAGTGTATATATCATCTAGTGCTTTATCTTCCGGTAAAAATTGGCTATTTTTAGCAAACTCAACTGCATCGTCTATTAGCTTATCTACTTTATCAGTCATTAGGTTATATTCATTTACAGTAATTATTTTTTCTTTTATTAACTTATTTTTATGTGTATTTATCGGGTCTTTTGCCTTCCAATGTTCTACCTCTTCCTTTTTTCTATAAACCTGAGGGTCGCCTATCCAGTGACCTTCAAACCGGTACGTTTTCGCTTCAATAAGTACGGGTTTTAAACCTTTTTTTACATTACCGGCTGCATTTTTTACTGCAAGATAAACCTCTTCAACATTGCTGCCATCCACAATAACACCTTCAATACTGTAGCCTGGCGCCCTATCCGCTATGTTGGTACAGGAAGTAGAATATGCAGCAGGAACAGTTATTGCATAGCAGTTATTTTCACATAGAAAGATTATTGGCAATCCCCATATTGAAGCAAGGTTCAAGCATTCATGAAAAGTGCCCTGATTTGAAGCACCATCACCAAAAAAGGAAATTGTTATTCTTCCATTATTTAAATATTTTGATGACAAGGCAGCTCCTACGGCAATTGGCAGTCCTGATCCAACAATTCCTACAGCTCCAAGAATCCCCCTGTCAAAATCAGCTATATGCATTGAGCCGCCCCTGCCCTTGCAGTATCCGGTCTCCCTTCCAAGAAGTTCCGCCATCATCGGCCTGAGCTCTGCACCCTTTGCAATGCAATGGCCATGACCCCTGTGGGTAGATACAATATAATCATCACCTGCAAGCGCTGCACATGCGCCTACCGCAACTGCCTCCTGCCCGATATATACGTGAGTTGAACCCCTGATTAGCCCAAGGGAAAATAACTCTTTTACCTTTTCTTCAAATTTCCTTATTGTATACATCTTTTCCAGAAAGGATATTTTAAGATCACCGGGAATATCTATCGATTTAGTATCTTTTTTTTCCTTGATATCTTTCTTTTCTCTGATTTCATTCTTTGCAATTATTTTATTTTTAGCCATTATGATCCTCTCAACAAGTCAGTTCTTTTATTGCCTGCCCATATTCTTCTTTTGAAGGAGCTTTGCCGTGCCATGAGCATTTATCTTCCATAAAAGAAATACCTTTGCCTTTTATTGTGTCTGCAATAATTACCGTTGGCATCCCCTTTGTATCTTTTGCTTTTTCTATTGCTTCTATAATTTCTCCGATGTCGTGCCCATTAATTTGTGTTACATTCCATTTAAATGATTTCCATTTTAGCCCCAGCGGCTCAATCGGCATAACATCTTTGTTATAACCGTCTAACTGAAGCTTGTTATAGTCAACTATTGCTATAAGGTTATCAAGACCAAATTTAGACGCAGAGAGTGCTGTCTCCCAGAGCACCCCTTCGTTGTGCTCGGCACATCCAATTAAAACATAAGTGTAGTAAGATTTATTTTTTAACTTTGCGGCAAGCGCCATTCCAACACCTGCACCGAGCCCGTTGCCAAGAGAGCCTGTTGTCATATCTATCCCCGGAGTTCTTTTCATGTCCGGATGACCCTGGAGGATACTGTTTATCTTTCTTAGTGTACCAAGATGAGACTTTTCAAAGTAACCTTTTTTTCGTGCAGCAGCATACCATATGGGGCATGCATGACCCTTTGACATGATAAAGCGATCCCTGTCAGCCCAACCGGGATTGGCCGGATCAACATTTAAAAGATGAAAATACAAGGCAGTAACAATATCTGCTGCAGAAAGTGAACCTCCGGGATGGCCCGAGGCTGCTTTATATATCATATCTATTACATCAATTCTCAGCTCGCTTGCTATTTTTTCAAGACTTGCAATTAGTTCTTTTTTGTCTTGCTCAGTTTGTCTTTTATCAGTAGCAAAATTACTTTTTGAATTATCATTTACTTTCATAATTCTTGTATGCTCCTATTTTTGCATTTATCTTTTCATTTTAATAACATTTTTTGCAGCTTCTGCAATATGTTTTGAACTCATTCCATATTTATCAAGCAAAAGCTCATATTCTCCTGATTCGGCAAATGTATCGGCAAGCCCTATTCTTTTTAGGGGAATTGGGTAATTTTCACCCAAAACCTCTGCAACTGCACTTCCAAGTCCCCCGATTATCTGGTGATCTTCAACTGTAACAATTGCACCTGTGGATCTGGCAGCATTTATTATTGCCTGCCCATCTATTGGCTTAATGGTAGGCATATCAATAAGTGCCGCACTTATGCCCTGATTTTTTAATGCATCCCTTGCTTTTATTGCAGTATATGTCATATCACCAACAGATATAATCGTTACGTCATTACCATCATATAACTTGAATGCTTTGCCAATTTTAAAGGCTACATTTTCTTCGTAAATTATTGGAAGGGGGTCACGTGTGAGCCTTATATATACCGGGCCATAATGCTCTGCTGCTGCACGAACTGCAGCTTTGGTCATATTATAATCAGTAGGTGCAATCACACTCATATTCGGCATAACTCTCATTATGGCCAAATCCTCCGTTGCCTGATGTGTAACACCATCGGTACAGGGGGTAATACCTCCGTGGCTTACTGCAATTTTTACATTTAAGTTAGGATAACAGATAAAAGTTCTTACCTGTTCACATGCCCGCATTGAAGCAAATACGGCATAGGTGGATAGAAATGGGATAAGTCCTGTTGAGGCAAGACCCGCGGCAACTATTGCTTCATTTTGTTCTGCTACCCCTACATTAAAAAACCTTTCTGGAAATGCCTTTGCAAAATAACAGGTTTTTGTAGATGTTGATATGTCAGCCTCAAGAACAACTATGTCCGGGTTCTCCCCACCCAGTTTTACGATTTCCTGTCCATATGCTTCACGAGTGTAGGCAGTTTGCATATTAATAGCCTTTCTGATAAATTGTTTTTATAAAAATAATCTATATGCAAAATATATATTTGTCAAGATACTTTACCAATTAATTGGCATGTAATTTCTTCAGTTAATTTCAGCATACATTTCCTATTGCGGGCCCATAAAAATCAAGATGGTTCAATTATTACCTGAATTTATTTAGAATGCCAGGACTTAAGGAATTTGAGAATCTTTAAAAACAAAATTTCTCTATCGCTTCGGAAACTCCATCACTATCATTATTACTAACAACAAAATCCGCAGCAGACTTTATTACTTCAGATGCATTACCCATAGCTATCCCAATTCCTGCAAGTTTTATCATTCCTAAATCAGACTCACTGTCTCCAATTGCCATTATGTTTTTGCTGCTGATTTTCAGGACCTTTAAAATTTTCTTCAATGCAGAAGCCTTTCCGGCCATTTTATCATAAGCTGCAAGAAAATAAGGCCCCCCTCTCCTGATTTTGAGATCTCCGTTAAAATTTTCCAATAACACTTTATTGAATATATGATTTTCCTGGACTGTTGCCGTAACCAGCAAAACCTGCTTTACGATATTTGCGTCCAGTAAATCATTGGTCAATTTCGGCTGCTCTCCGGTTTCCCAAACATATCTTAAATAAGGATTATCGTTTTCGTAATATACAAAACCATCAATGCAACTGGAACAGAATCCAATATTATACTCTCTGGCAAGTTCAACCAATTGTTTATAATGTTTAAATGAAATTTTTTTTGTAAATATCGGAGTTAAATTGGAACCTATAATTGCTGCTCCGGCTGAAGCTATCTGTGGATCTTTTAAATTCAGCGAAGTGATTAATTTTTTCACCCAATATGTGGTCTTGGCAGTAGTAATTATTACTCTTATATTATTTTCAAGACATTTGGAAATTGATTGTTTGTTATTATAGCTTATATTCGAACTTGAATCCAATAATGTTCCATCCAGATCTATCGATACCAACTTAATCAATTTGACTCCTTAATTTTATTTTAATATACCAAAATCAAAAGGATAATAAAGGTAAAAATAAATTCAACCGTGTTACTGTTTTATATCCAATTTATATCTATTATATTTCTTAATAATTTAAACTCAGGATCTCCCGTGACCAATGAGGCATTTCTGGCAATACAAACAGATGCCGCAAAGCAGTCGGCATAAGAAATTGCAAAATTAGCTTTAATATGTGCAGCCTGCAGCGTAATTTCTTCATCTGCAATTATAATTTCCAGCGGAATTGCTTTTATCCGGGATAAAGCCAATTGAGCACTTTGAAGACCCATTTTTTTCTCAATAATATAAAGAACTTCGCCAAGATTAACAACACAAAGATAAAGGGCATATTTCCTTTCTGAAGCTTTCTCAAACAAACTTCTGATAAAGTCACTGCCTTTTTCTTCACCCTGAAAATACACCAGTATTGCATAACTGTCCAAAACATAAGAAATGCCATTATTGCTGATGTTGCTGTCACCTTTTTTTAATAACAAAGTTTTGGAATTACCTTCTTTTGCAATATCAATTTTCAAACTTTTTATCTTTCTCTCTTTCTTCCAATAAGGCCTCTGTCAGTGAAGAACTTCCTTTAAA
>JAMCQQ010000365.1 GCA_023379515.1 Actinomycetota bacterium | reverse complement strand
AAATAGATCTTGGAATATCTTTCAAAAACTTTCCTTTTTTCGCAGATGTTACTAACTCAATGTAAGATTTGACAATTAGAGGATCATACCCTTCTGGTGAAAAAGTTTTTTCATGAGTCTGGAAATTTGTTTCTAAAAATCCTGCTCCATACCCCCAAGATCTATTTATCCCTTGGATTTCTTTTAACTTAGTCATAATCGTTGTTTTTGGATAAAAAAACTCGGGAGGAGAAAAAGGCGTAATCTTATTAAAGAAATAGAGCAAATCAAAAAGTAAAATTATCAGAATAACAATAAATACTTTTTTGGATTTTTTAAGAAAAACTAAAACTATTAGCGATAAGAAAAAGAGAGATGATGGAATAATTAAATTTTTCTTTGTAATAGATAGATTGTTTACCCAAGGATAATCTAAAAAGCGAGGAGCAAGAAATACAAAAACCCAAAAAGCCAAATAAATGATTGTTAAGATAATTAGTGAGCGGTTGATTGATACCCTCTCTTTTAACCAAATGTCTAAACCTATAGCTGCAATTACAGAAATAGAAAAGAAGTACAAAAACATCATTCTGGTAGGAACACCTGTTCCTATGAAAGGAATGTTTAAAGAGTTTAAGAAAATTCCAAATGGAGTAGCTAGTAATAGAAAATATATGAAAACTGCCCACCCAAAGAAGAACCAAAAGAATTCTTTCTTCTTTTTTAAAAAAGCTACCAATACAAAAATTAGAGGTAAAACGCCTACGTACGTAACTCGTTCAATATATGTTCCATCTACCCAATAATTTCTTGTTGCAGGATTTCCAAAAAAATCTGGCACAAAAGTTGTTGCTATATGCCAGACCGGAATCAAAAGTTTTGTAATAACCTCTTTGCTATATATCGTTCTTGCTGAACCAGAAAAAACTTCGTAAGTCGATAAGAGCTGTACTGAAGTTAAAAGCAAAGGTAAAGCAAATATAGGAAAGAATATTGCAATTTTTCTAGCTTTTTTCTGCAAAATTGCTTTGAAAATCAAATAACATATAACAAAAATGAAAAGATAAATGGTTAGCTGAATATATCCTGCAAGAATAGACATGGTTAAGGAACAAATAAGTAAAAGTGATCTTAGCCATGTTGTTTGTTTCAAATTCCTATCGATTAAAAGAAGTATCAGGGGAAGCCATAATATCGCATGTCCTAAATTACCGTATTCAATCCAAACAACCATATAAGAGGAAAGGGCAAAAGTAATTGCGCCAAAAAAAGAAGACTCCTTGGATAGATTATTTTCTCTAAGGAAAAGAAAGGTAAAAAAACCTGCAAGGATAGGCTGTAAGATCACATATACGCTCCAACCATAAATATTGCCAAAGATTAAAAAAATAAAATTAAAAGGATAAAAAACGCCGCTTTGGAAATTTGCCATAAAAGGAATACCCGAAAAATTATAAGGATTCCAGAATGGAAAACTGCCAGATGCTAGTGAATTAACAGCAAACTCTTTCCAAGGAAAGATCATTCTTATTACATCAAATCCCTGGGCTTTATTCGGCACGCCTCCTGGGGATATTCCAAAGTGAGAATTAGTATTGTATGGAGAATACTCACCAACCAATAAGTCTCCGGGAAAGGGTATTTTCCCTAAAAAAACAGGGTAGAAAAAAAGAAAAACTATGGCCAAAATCAAAAAATATGGCCAAAACCTTTTTATCATTTTAAGGGATTATCTTATAAAGCCGGTAATAATAGTCGCTTTTCCCTTGTTGTCGTTTGAAAATTAGATTAACTTTAAAATTTGAAGACAAAGTTTGATGTTGTGGTTGATAAAAAATAAAATAAGACGGCATTTTTTTGGAAAGATCTATTGCCTCCTGTGGAAACTTGTCATCCACCGGCCAGTAACCTTTAATTATTATGTTTTTATTTTGCACAAGATATAGCTCTAGGGAATACGGCATAAGTCCAAAAGTTCCTTCTGTTCCCACGAATATTTTCTTATCTTTTGATTCTTTCTTTAAGAAATCTATCGTTTCATTTACACCATACCCTGCTGTCCAATTATTTATATATTGATCACTGTCTGAATTTGCAATCGGTGCATTTATCGGATCATATAATAATTTTGAAATTGAATAAGAAGGATATCCTAAAATCAAGATAATAATTAACAATTGAATAATGTTTTTGGTAAACTTATTTGTAATTTTTGATTTGTAAAATTCCACAATCTGATCTAGGGATAAAGCTGCTAATGGCAATAAGAATAAACTCATAAAGAAAATAAAGCGTGGGAAAATAACTCTTCCGAATAAAGCCAAGGCAGTAAATGGAAAAAGAAAATAAGCTATTAATAATAGTTTTTCTTTTGGGAATTTTTTTATAAAAATCAACGAGAGTAAAATTAACCCTATATAAGAATAACCCAAATAAGTAAACAGCCAGGTCAGTAGGCCCCTAATATTCCCTTCGAAGAATGTAAAAGGATGCGTAAGCCACTCAGAAATCGGGTAAACAAAAAGTGCATTTTTCTGAGTAATAACTGCGAAAAATGGAGACAAACGCAAAACGTTGTAAAGGATTTCCGCCACCACAACTGAAACGATAAGTAAAAGGATTACCCTACTTAATCTAAGTACTTTGTTTTTAGATTTAAAATCAAATAGGAGCAAGGTAAATGGTAAAAGATACATACTAAAAAAGTCTG
Organism: Actinomycetota bacterium; assembly: GCA_023379515.1. The sequence continues at coordinate 554 of JAMCQQ010000365.1, read as the reverse complement.
AGCTCTTTGTTAGTATTCCTCCACTTATTACAAAACCCAGTGTATAAGCGTAACCTAAATTTACTTTTCTAACTATTCGAATAGCAATATATAATGCCCAAACAGCAAATGCTCCAACCATACTATCCATCATTGCCATCCGATCGTAAACCTGAGCAAAAGGATAGAAAACATATAAAAGCGAGGATAAAAAGGCAACTTTTTTATTTTTGAACAGTTCAAAAGATAAAAACCAGAGGCCAATCATGGTAAAAAATCCACTGATTACAGAAATAATTCTGCCGGCCATCAATGGATCTTCTACGAACTTCATTAAAACCATTGATGCCCAAATAAATAAAGGCTGTTTCCCATCAGTTAGGGAGATAAATCTCCAACTGGCATCATTCAGAGCAATCTGAGCCCAACGCATGTAGATTGCTTCGTCAGTAAAAATGGGGATAATGGAAAGATTAGTTGATCTTAAGATTAAAAAAACAGTAACAATTACAAATCCAATTAAAAAATCACTCGCATGTCTTCGAACAAAACCCATAAAGAAATTATACATAAAA
>JAMCQQ010000364.1 GCA_023379515.1 Actinomycetota bacterium | reverse complement strand
CTACTAAAAAGAATTTTCTCTCTGTAATTTTTATTTTGTTAAATACGGAAAATACCGCAAAGAGTAAAACTACGCTCCCTGGGTACAATACTCTTTCAATATAAGTTCCGTCTAGCCAGTAATTTCTACAACCGTTGCAACAAGAGAATTTAGTATTTTTATATTTATATTTATTAGCCTATCTTTCTATATGGATAGCGGTAGTTACATTATATAAATTAAGTCCTGATTTATCAGCTAATCTTAAAATATCAATCCGCAATATGATTTTTCCTACAGCAATTATATTAGCAACAATTGTTGCATATTTTGCAAAGCGAATTAGCGTAAAAGTTTTTTATGTATTAATTTTTTTATTAGTTTTCTTTGACCTTTTTTATTTTTTCCATAAAATTACTCCTTTTGCTCCTGCAAGTTTTACATACCCGGAAACTAAAGTAATTGCCCGTGTTAAAGAAATTTCAGGCATAAATAGATTTTGGGGTTATGGTTCAGGATATATTATGCCTAATTTTCAATCAGTTGACGGGACGTATTCGCCGGAAGGCAATGACCCATTGCATATTGCAAGATATACGGAACTGCTTTCATCATCTACTAACGGAAAACTTCCGCAAACTCTTCCAAGGCCGGATGCAAATATTGCACCGGGATACGGACCGGATGATTTAAAAAATAATTTTTTCAGAAAAAGAGTGCTGGATTTACTGGGGATAAAATATATTTTACATAAAGTTGATTTAAAAGATGCTTGGCAAAATCCGGATTTATCAACTTTTCCAAAAGAACAATACGAGTTGGTTTATAAAACATACCCCTGGCAAATTTATAAAAATAAAAATGCGCTGCCAAGATTTTTCTTAACTTCCGACTTTGTTTTGGCAAAAGATAAGAAAGAAGCACTTTTACTAATTTACGATAAAAATATAGATTTAAAAAAGACTTTAATTTTAGAAGAATCTCCTTCTGTATCGTTGGATGCTAAATCAAAAGGAAATGTAAAACTTATTTCATATAGACCTAATAAAATAGAATTTAAAGTTAATACATCAGGTAATACTCTTTTGTTTTTATCCGATAACTATTATCCGGAATGGAATGTAACAATAGACGGTAATGTTTCAAAAATATTAATTGCAGATTACACTTTAAGAGCAGTTGCAGTTCCAAAAGGAGAACACACGATTGAATTTTTCTATAATCCCAAGAGTTTTAATTTAGGCTTAGTAGTAGGACTAATAGGCATAATAGTACTAATACTATGTACCATTTATGTTAAAAAATATAAAGAAAAAAACTAGTTTAATTTTTTTAATTTTCGTAATTTTAATATCATTACCATCAATTTTTGGCCTTATTCATCAAGGTTTTCCCTTAACAGATGACGGAAATTGGATGATAATTAGATTTTCCGCTTTTTATGAGGCTTTGCGAAGCGGAGAATTCCCGGTAAGATTTTTAACTCGTCTCAATAACGGCTTTGGATATCCGGTATCAAATTTTTTGTATCCTCTTTTTATGTATTTAGGAGTTCCAATTCATATTTTAGGAATAAGCTTTGTAGATACAATAAAAATCATTTTAGCATCAAGCTTAATCTTTTCCTCCATTTTTACATATCTTTGGCTTAGGAAGATTTTTGATAATATAGCTTCATTTGTTGGAAGTATTCTTTATGTTTTATTCCCATATCATTTATATGATGTTTATAAGAGAGGTTCTGTCGGAGAAGTTTTGGCTCTTACAATTGTTCCTTTTGTTTTGTGGCAGGTTGAAAGAAAAAGTATTTTACTAACATCAATAGGTATTTCACTTCTTATTCTTTCTCATAATACTCTTGCCCTATTATTTATTCCATTAATTTTTGTTTATTCACTTTTAAAAGATAAAGGATTTTTTAAATTTATTTTGTTAGCAATATTTTTTGGAATGGGTATGTCTTCATTTTTTTGGATTCCTGCAATTTATGATACGAGATTTACTGTTTTTTCAAAAACTAAAGTTTCTGAATATTACAACTATTTTATAAATTTAAATAACTTTGATGTTCTTGGGATAGTTTCGGTAGTTTTGATATTTTCCTCATTAATGCTACTTTTAATAAACAAAAAAACAAATAAAAATAAACTGTTTTTATTCTCAACTATTACTTCTTTTTTAATACTATTTTTAGTGACTCCTGTTTCTAATATTTTATGGCAAGTTTTTCCAATAACAAATCTTATTCAATTTCCATTTAGATTATTATCTATTTTAATGATTATTCTTACTTTTCAGGTAGGCTTTTTAATAAGTAATTTAAATAAAGTTTATAAAACTGTTGTAGTTTTTATTTTTCTTGCCTTAATATTTATTTCTGCAAAGCCTCACTTATCCGTAAATAATTATCAATATTATCCGGATTCTTTTTATTCAACAAATATGGATACAACTACGGTAAAAAATGAATATATGCCAAGATGGGTAAAAGAAAAAAATTTAAAATTTACGCCTCAAAGAGTTGAAAATTTAAATGGTGAAGAAAAAATAAATGTTGCAAAAGTTTCCCCAAGAGAGATAGTTTTTAATACATTTTTAACTGAAGAAAGAACATTACGAATAAATCTAGTTTATTTTCCGGGTTGGAATGCTTATGTAAACGGAATTAAGGATAAAATAAATTACGAAAATGACGGTTTAATTAAGCTTAATTTACAAAAAGGACAAAATAATGTAAAAGTTGTTTTTGAAGAAACTAATATGAGGATTTTAAGCGACTTTTTATCTATAATTAGTATTGCAGGTTTACTAGTTTTAGTTTTTTTAATTAGAGCTAAAAAATTTAAATATGAAATTTATAAGTAAGTATTCAGTATTCATCTTAATTCTGGTTTTTTCTTTTTTTGCTTTTAAGCCTCTTATTTCCCAAGGTTTTTTCCCAATTCACGATGATACGCAGGTTGCAAGAACTTTTGAAATGACAAAAGCTCTAAAAGACGGTATGTTTCCTGTTAGGTGGTCGCAAGATTTGGGATATGGATTTGGATACCCTATTTTTAATTTTTATAATCCTCTTCCATACTACGTTTCCGGTTTGATAAGTCTATTTGGATTTGATGCTCTTTCTGCTACTAAACTAATGGTAATTCTAGCAATTGTACTTTCAGGTTTTTCAATGTATTTACTTAGTAAAGAGTTTTTTGGAAAGAAAGGTGCACTTTTCTCTTCACTTTTATATGTTCTTGCTCCGTTTCATGCTGTTGAAGTTTATGTAAGAGGTGACTTTGCGGAAAACTTTGCATATGCATTTATTCCGCTTCTTTTTTACGGACTTTTAAAAATACATAAAAATTACAGTTGGAAATATGTAATTATTACTGCTATTTCATATGCCGGTGTAATACTTTCCCATAACTTAACCGCAATGATGGTTTCTTTGTTTGTTGTTTTTTTTATTGCCTATCTTTTAGTAAGGGAAAGAAAAGATTTCTTTAAAAATCTGATTAGATTTTCCCCCGGTTTGTTTATTGGAGTTTTGATTTCCGCATTCTACTGGCTTCCTGCAATTTTTGAGATGAAATATACCGACGTCTTATCACAAATTGGCGGTGGTGCAAACTTTAGAGATCATTTTGTGTGTCTTACCCAGCTTTGGATAAGTCAGTGGGGATATGGAGGATCTGTTAAAGGATGTATAGATGGTTTTTCTTTTATGATAGGGAAATATCATATTTTTCTATCAGTTTTGATGTTTTTTGTTTCTATTGTTTTTGTTTTTTCTAAAAAATATCTAAAAATACCAAGTAAAGAAAAAGAAATCTTTTATTTTATTATTTTTCTATTTTTAAGCTTTTTACTTTCAATATTTTTTATGCTTAATATCTCACAACCGGTTTGGGAAATTATTAAACCAATGGAGTTTTTTCAGTATCCTTGGAGATTTTTAATTATGGCTTCATTTTTTGCTTCATTTATAGGAGGTAGCTTATTTTTCGTTTTAGAAAAGTTGATACAAGATAAAAATAAATATCATCTTTTAGTTTTTTTTGCATTTATTTTTATGATTTTTGTAAGCCTTAAATTTTTTGTTCCACAGGAAATTTTAAGTAAAAATTCTAAAGATTATACCAGTAAGCACGCATTGAATTGGGAAGCTTCTAAAATATCCGATGAGTATTTGCCTAAAAGTTTTATTGTTCCGCAAAGCGAATATCAAATACCGGACATTACCAATTTAATAACACCGGAAATTAGCATTAGAATTTTACAAAGAAAAACTCAATACACTAAACTAGAAGTAAATATCAGAAGTGTTGGAGATTATATTCTGCCTCTTTCTTACTTTCCGGCCTGGCAGGCAAAAATAGACGGGAAAGAAGAAAAGCTTAAACAGGGTTTAAGAGGAAGTATTATCAGCCTTCCTAAAGGAAAACATATTTTGGAGTTAAGCTTTGTGCAGACGCCAATTGAAAAACTTGGTAATCTTATTTCTGTGGCTGGAATATTACTTCTTTTTGCTGGTATAATCCAACTTAAAGCCAAAATATGACAAGAGTTCCTGAACTTTCTATCTTTTTCCCTTTTTGGAATGAAGAACAAAATTTAGAGTCAGTTATAAAAAAAGCTGTTCCTGTTGCAGAAAAAGTAGCAGAAAAGTGGGAAATTATTATGGTTGACGATGGCTCGTCTGACAAAACACTTAAAATTGCTAGAAAGCTTGCAAAAGAAGATAAAAGGCTTATTGCAGTAGCACATGATAGAAATAGAGGGTATGGAGCAGCGCTAAAAACCGGTTTTACAACTGCAAGATATAACCTCGTTGTTTTTAACGACGGAGACGGACAATTTGATTTAAGAGAAATTAATAAGTTCTTAGAAAAAATCTCAAAATCAGATTTAGTCATCGGATTTAGAAAAAAAAGACTGGATAATCCTTTTAGGCATATCTTAATGAATTTATTAAAAATATGGGATTTTATATTTTTTGGTTTTAGGTTTAAAGATATTGATTGCGGCTTTAAATTATTTAAAAAAGAAGCTTTGGATAAAATAATGCCTTTTAAGTCGGAAGGAGCAATGATAACAACGGAAATTTTGGCAAAAGCAAAAAGAGCAAATTTAAAAATATCAGAAGTCGAAGTTCATCATTATCCAAGAATTTACGGTGATCAAAGCGGAGGAAATTTAAGAGTAATTGTAAGGGCAATTAAAGAAAGTTTGGCTTTATGGAAAGATCTTAATTTCAACTATGGAAGAAATTGACATTGCACTTATAAAGCAAAGATCTATACGCGGTATTTTTGCGCTTACTTCTAGAACATTTGTCATACAGGTTATTAGTTTTATCGCAACTTTTATCCTTACACAATTTGAGGTATAACAAGTTTTCGGGATATTTTTTGTTGTATCGGCTGTAATTGCTTTTCTTTCTTATTTTTCCGACATTGGGCTTGCGGCCGCTCTCATACAAAAAAAAGATTCAATTACAAATGACGATTTAAAAACGACCTTTACAATTCAGCAGGGATTGGTAATAAGTATTGTATTACTGGCATTATTATTATCAGTAAATATTGGTAAATTTTATAATTTTGGTTCCGACGGGGTGTTGTTGTTTCAGGCCTTAGCTATTTCATTTTTCCTTTCTTCTTTAAAAACAATCCCATCAATAATTTTAGAAAGAGATTTAAATTTTCAAAAACTTGTTATACCTCAAATTGTGGAAACATTGGTTTTCAATGCTGTAGTAGTTTATCTTGCGATAAATGGATTTGGAATAGCAAGTTTTACCTATGCGGTTTTAGCAAGGGGGTTATCTGGTCTTATTGTAATGTATTTCATAAGTCCGTGGAAAGTGAGCGTAGGATTTTCCAAAGAATCTGCAAAAAAACTCTTAACTTTTGGCGTTCCTTTTCAATTAAATAGTTTATTAGCTTTAATAAAAGACGATTTATTTATTGCATACCTTGGTAAGGTATTACCAATTGCACAAGTTGGATACATCGGTTTTGCGCAGAAATGGGCTTTTACGCCACTGCGACTTATTATGGATAATGTAATTAGAATAACTTTTCCTTCATTTTCAAGACTTCAAAACGAAAAAGATGTTTTGACAAAAGCCATAGAAAAATCTATTTTTGCAGCGAGCTTTTTAATTTTCCCTGCACTTTTTGGTCTTGTAATTCTTTCCCCATATTTTGTAAATTTAATTCCAAAATATTTAAAATGGGAACCTGCGCTTTTATCTTTGGCATTTTTTTCCATGAATGCGGCGCTTTCTTCTATCTCAACTCCGCTTACAAACGCTTTAAATGCAATTGGAAAAATAAAGATGACTTTATATTTAATGGTTTTTTGGACAATTGCAACTTGGGTAATGACTCCGCTATTTATAATAATGTATGGATTTAACGGAGTCTCATTTGCTTCAGCTTTAATCTCACTTTCTGTGGTAATAGTTATTTATTTAGTTAGAAGATATGTAAAATTTGACATTTTTAAAGCTACAATTTATCCGCTAGTAAGTTCAATAGTTATGGGACTGGCAGTATACTTCTTGAGTTCAATTTTTGTAACTAGTATTCTAACTCTTATTTTTATGATTTTACTTGGTGCTGTGATATACTTTTCATGCGTATTTATACTTGCAAAAAAGGAAGTTTTGTCAGACATAAATTTAATAAAAGCTAATCTTAAAAAATAATATGAGTAAGCCCCGCACCAACAATCTTACAGTCGAAGCATTAGAAAATTTAAAAGAGCGGAGCGCTTTAGTGCGGGGTAAAGTTTCCGCCGTAATAACAGCTTTTAATGAAGAAGAAAATATAGAAAGGTGTTTAAAGTCGCTTAAGTTTGCCGATGAGATAGTGGTTGTTGATAACGGTTCTTTGGATAAAACAGTTGAGATTGCAAAAAAATATACAGATAAGATTTTCTCCCAAAAGAATAATCCTAAGGAAATAGATTTACAGAAAAATTTCGGCTTTGAAAAAGCTGAAAACGAATGGATTTTAAGTATTGACGCCGACGAAGAAGTTTCACCAGAACTCGCGGATGAAATTCTCAAGATTTTAGGTCGTAGATCTTCGCTCTCGGAAAATCATAAATCTGAAGTCAACGGTTACTACATTCCCAGGAAAAACATAATCTTCGGAAAATTTATAGAACATACAGGCTGGTATCCTGATCCACAGCTTAGGCTTTTTAGAAAAGGAAAAGCGAAGTTTGTTAAAGCTCATGTTCATGAGCAGGTTAAATTGGAAGGGGAAGCTGCTTATTTATCATCAGACTTAATACACCACCACTATAATAGTATCTCTGAATTTCTAGAAAGAACAATCACTTTGTATGCGCCTAATGAAGCTCAAGATTATTTAAATAAAGGCTATGTATTTTCTTATTTTGACGCCATCCGTTTTCCGTTGAATGAATTTTTAAGTAGGTTTTTTGCCAGGAAAGGCTACAAAGACGGCTTTCACGGATTAGTTCTATCAATGCTAATGGCTTTTTATCATTTTTTAATTTTTGCGTTTATTTGGGAGAAAAAAGGATTTAAAGAATACGACAAAGATGATTTTCTTTCCGAAACAGAAAAAGAATTTAAAAAGTCTGGAAAAGAAATATTATATTGGATTACAAAAGAAAAATTGGAAGCAATAAAAAATCCTCTTCAGAAAGGTTTAAATAAAATAACCAGTAAGCTTCGAATTTAATATATGATAAATGTTTTTGTCTCAATTATTAACTATAACGGCAAGAAAGATACTCTTTTGTGTCTTAAAATGTTAGATGAGCTAAATACAGAGGGTTTCCTGTTGGAAGTTGTAGTTGTTGATAACGCATCAAAAGAAGTTTTTAAAGCAAATACAAAAGATTTTAAAAACTTTAAATTACATCTATTAAGAAGTGAAGAAAACTTAGGTTTTTCAGGAGGACAGAATTTAGGCATTAAATACGCCCTTAACAAAAAGGCAGACTACATAGTTGTTTTAAATAACGATGTATTAATAGATAAAAATCTTATTGTAGAACTTTTAAAAACTTTTAAAATTAAAAAAGACGCAGGATTAGTTTCCCCCAAAATATATTTTGCCAAAGGACATGAGTACCACAAAGATAGATATAAAGAATCTGATTTGGGAAAAGTTTTTTGGTACACAGGAGGCATTATGGACTGGAAGAATGTTATCGCCTCTCATAGGGGTGTTGACGAAGTAGACAAAAGACAATACGACGAATTAATAAAAACAGACTTTGTAACAGTATGTTGTTTTATGGCAAAAAAAGAAGTGTTTAAAAATGCCGGATTTTTTGACGATGATTATTTTTTGTATTACGAAGATAATGATTTATCTCAAAGAGCCAAAAAAATGGGTTTTGAATGTTATTACCAGCCAAAGGCAGTTCTTTGGCATTTAAATGCAGGATCAGCCGGAGGATCTGGTTCAAAGCTTCAGGATTATTACATAACAAGAAATAGATTGTTGTTCGGGTTTAGATATGCACCAATACGCGCAAGAATAGCACTTCTAAAAGAAGGGTTAAGACTGTTAATTTCCGGAAGAGAACCTCAAAAACAAGGAGTAAAGGATTTTCTTATGGGTAAATTTGGAAAGGGAAGTTTTTCTATATGAAAAAGATATCTGCGGTAATTATTGCAAAGAATGAAGAAGAAATGATAAAAGATGCGCTCGAAAGTCTTTCATTTTGTGATGAAATTATTGTTATAAGTAATGATTCAACTGATAAAACTAAAGAAATTTCAGAAAAGT
>JAMCQQ010000363.1:6758-7800 GCA_023379515.1 Actinomycetota bacterium | reverse complement strand
TCCATGTTCCGTAAGAAGCATGGGTTTTTTGTAAATAAATTTAGCCATTGCGGCAAGTAAACCTGCATATCCATTTGCGGCACTATGATATAAATCGGCTTTGGGCAATTTATTATTCAGAAGAAAAAATAGGGGTACAAGCATTGACCTGACGGTCCAGAAAAACTCGGTAAACGGAACCGAACCAAATTTTTCAGTATATGCCTCTCTGAGTATGTCAAAAAAGTTATAACTCATGAAAAAATCCATTTCATTTTTTATTCTTTTTTCGGCCATTAATTTGAAAATGCAGTTCCATTGAACTTTCTCGCCTGTGATAAGAAATTTAAGGTTTATAATCTCATCTTTGGTTAATCTGTACATCTTTCCATATTGTCCTCTGTCTTTGAGCATTTCATCAAGAAATACTTCCTGAACTGAAACTACATTTTCAGGAAGTTTGTATTTGTAGGCACCTCTGTATTTTTCTTCTGCACCTATTGAATAAATAATAAATTCATATTCAGGCATGTTTTTTATGAGCATCTGTGTCCAGGTTGAAACGCCTCCCGTAACATGAGGGTAGCTTCCTTCAAGATATAAGCATATTTTCAAAAGTTATTCCACCTCCAGTTTTAAATTACTGACAGCACCTTTTAATGTCAGCAAATAGGCATTTTCGGAAATTCTTAAATAATCAACTTTTTCAGATTCAATTATTTTACTTTTTGTTCTCATAATGCAATAAATATCCGGTCTGAAATTTTCCGTATAGATTGTTATCATGTTATCTCTGTATTCAATTTTAGGTTTGCTTTCAAGATATTTCACGAGTTCCTGGCTGGCTGAAGATATGGTAAAACTCCTGAGCCATTTATAGCTTTGAGTGACTTCTCCAATCATTGAAGTAAATTCTTTTGACAGCTGATCCCAGCTCTTACCGCCATTTCGCCCAGGATCAAGAACATCGTCAGGATGAACAAAATGGGCAAATAAACCGTATAAATTAACTCCGTTATAAATGGACCACATAGTTTCGTCTTTATTTTCATAGCCTGCCGAA
>JAMCQQ010000363.1:1652-6709 GCA_023379515.1 Actinomycetota bacterium | reverse complement strand
TCGGGACTCAGTATATTGGAGGGTGGAACATACGCTCTAAATGAGTACTGGCTGAAAACACTTTTCATAAATCTTACAAGCTCTTTTATTGACCCGGACATATCATTTTCACTTTTCCAGGGTGTATATCCAAGGTCCTGCTTTATAAAACCCTGCAAAGCAAGAGACTGATGATTATAACCATGAAGTCCCATTTCACCGCCAATGCCGAGCAGCTCTTTACCATAGATAAGAAGGTTCTGCATATCTTTTGAGTCTCCTTTGACAAGCGGCAATGTAGTATTGTCATTATATGACTCAATTGCAAAGCTTGAATATTTTATATCAAACTTTTTGGATATCTTTATCATGTCTGTCCACCAGACTTCTTTATAAAACTGAGGGATATCCCTGCTGAATTCCTCATAAATTTTTTCATCTCTGCCTGCGGGGATTGGAGCCGGGAAATCGTCTATATGAAGCATTTTTACGTTGATTATGGGATAAATAAGATTATCTTTCCCAATTCCTATAATTCCTGCAAGAATTCCTCTGTTATTTTTTTCATTTAAAAAAGTGCCGTTGAAGACTATAAAATGACCTCTTCCATAATCCTTTTCCCAGAGAAGCGGTACATCTGTATAAGATTTAAGCAACGGCTCTATATCCGAATTCAATTCCAGGTTTATTGATGAATTCAGTATATTCTCAGTTTTGGATTCAAATCCATTTGCACCCATCAATAAAGACGAAACTACTTTGATTCCTTTTGTATTTATAACATTCTTTGTATAATTTTTTATTCCAATTAAACCACTAATAGTTCCAAAGCTTTTATCAACGATAGGTCGTACCAGAAAAACAAGATTTCCTCCTGCATCTACATAATCAATGTAATCACTAAGATTTTTTAAGAAGTCAAATCTTTCAAATGTCAAAAATATGCAATCATAATCAGATAAATTTTTCACTTGCTGATTTATGCTTATTATCCGGTAATCTTTTTTCATGAAATCAAGGGTTGCTTTTAATTGTTCCTCTGTTTTCCGGCTGTTTGGTTCCTCGTTATTTGAAACGATAAGGTATTTTTCAAAATCAGTGTTTGAAGGAATTTCCGGAGATGTTGCTTCGGGCAGTTCGTCCAGAGAATTGATATTTTTTACAAGCTTCAGCACCCCGAAAGAGCGAAGAAGCTGGAATCCTGCAGCAAGAACAAGCAGGGCTATTATGATTACAGAAAGTTTTCTAGTGAACATCTGCCTTGCCGCCCTCCCAGAATTTGATTACACTTTCACCATATTCAGTAAGCCCTATCTTCTTGTGCCTTAAAATTTTTGATACGTTTTCAAATGATTTGACATCACGGGCCAGATAATAAAACTTCATTAAAGCCAGATAAGGTTTCTCACTGTTCGGGAAATATTCAAAAAATTTTTTGCTGATATCTTCGGCGCTCTTATAATCTCCAAGCTCCAGATCACAATTTATCTTATCCATAAAATAAGCTTCATCTGTTACATGTCTCTCCAGCAGTGCGGAAAGTGCGGCAGAGTATTTCTCCAGATAATTATAATAATCCACTTTATCGGCAAGGCTGCTTTTTAAATATTTCTTTAAAGTATTGACGTATTCCTGAATTGCACTTATATCATCCCTGTAGTTTTTATATTTTTCACCTGACTTCGCCAATAAAATTTCAAATTGCTTTTTGATTTCCATTAAAGCTGAAGCTGCATAGTGGCAGGTTTCAGTATCCTCGCTTTTAATGGCTTTCTGCAATCCTTTTATATGGCTGGCAGCATCTTTTTTTAGAATATAAATAAGGTATGCCCTTTTGCCTTTATTATCACTGAAGTTTAACGAATCCTCCAATGGTACGGTATTTATCTCTTTTTCAAAATCTATAACATCTTCGTAATAGATATGTTTTTTCTCTCTGATATATCTGAGATAACTATCGATTACCGAATCAGACTTGTTGGGAATCTTATCCAGGATTGCTGAAACAATGAAAAATAAAAGACCTGCAAATAAAAGACCTGCAACCGGAAGAAAAAAAATAACAGAAAACTTATACAAACTATCCTGAAGGCTTTTGAATCTTATATTCAATGCAAAATAAACCAGACAAACCAATGAATGAATTATTGCAAGTAAAATTATCTGATCGCTATTCATCATCAAAATCCTCTAATACCAGAGAAGCAATTATTTCAGCTTTTTGGAGTCTTTCAAGTACAAGGCCTGCATAATTGTTATTAGTGTTGGACAATAATATATAAACATTATCATCCACACTGGTTCCGATATAATCATTATCCCTTATAACCCGAACCACTCTCCCGGATATTTCTTCAAGCGATCTGTCATTTTTTTCAACCCGGAGCAAAGTATAACTCATTCCAAGCTCGGTTTTATTATTCCGGATTTCCCTAAGTATTTTTTCGAATGTGAAAGATGTCAGTATTCTGGTATTTGGAATATACCTCTTATCTTTGAGGCTCGCTTCAAAGAAATAAGCTCTTTTGAGTGCATTTGTTATTAATCCTACAACCGTTTGAAACAGATTTTGGTAATGCAGTGTCAGATTTTCAAAAGGCGCACTAAGAACTGAAATCACGGCAATAACATTTTTCTCTTCAAGGACAGGAGCAATCATGACAGGCATGTCTGATATAAAATCACGATTAATATAGATGTTTTTTGTTTGGACCACTTGTCTGAGTGGTTCAAAATCTGATATTTTTATTGAATTTGGAACTTTATCAAGAAGAACCAGGGATCTTGCTTTCAATCTCATAAAATTATTGCTTCCATCATTACTTAATGTATAAATTGAAACCTGGTTAGTTCTCATAATTCTCTCTATTGCCGATATGGCTCCTGAAAATACTTTTTCGATTTCCAGACTGTCTACTTCCTGAATTATTTTGTATATTGCGCTGAAGCTGTCTTCCGTCTCGATAATCTGGTTTTCAAGCTCATTTTTGACTATCCTTGTATCATTATATATATCAGACAAGAACATGTATTTGTCCTGCAGGTTCTGGATCAATAAGTTCCTGGATTCCAGCTCCCTGTTTTTTCTCTCGATGGAATAACCGGTTACAATAGCTGCAAGAATATAAGCGGCTAACCTTATCAGATTTTCAGGTGTGTAAACAAAAGTCACGATATCTGCACCGGTAAACAGGTTCATACCCACATATAAGGCAACGGAGAGAATCATTGCTATATAAGCCTGAGTCTGACCCCACATTATACCCATTATGATTATATAAATTATGCTATAATCGATTTTTAAGACAGGCATTTTTATATTAAAGAAAAGATTGCCCCATTGCATAAAGGCTGCAAGTAAAAATAAAATAATATTTTCGATATATGCAATTGCTTTAATCCGTTTCTTTTTATGGCTCCCCTCAGCTTTTTCCGGGGCATGTCTTCTACGCTTTTTAGCTTCTTTCTGAAGTTGTTTCCATTTATATGTAATCTTAATGCCTTCTCCAAAACTAACTTTAGGCTCCCAATTGATAACGCCGGAAATTTTAGAATTATCGAGCCATGATCTTTGAATTTTTTCCTTAAAATTCTTTTGATAGATAATCTTACTGGGTTTTTTTAATGAGGATAAATTTTCTACCAATGAATTGATTGAATTTTCCGCTTTGGAAGATAAATTAAAAATCCCCGAACAGTCTTTATTAATTGAGGCCTTATATACTCCGTCAATAAGATCATCAATATAGATAAAATCTCTGGTCTGCGTCCCGGAATCATTTATAATAATGCTTTCATCTTGTAGTATCCTGTCAAGAAATACAGAGACTGCATCCTGCGGTTGAGGCAAACCATCAGGTTGTTGCTGCGGACCATAAAAATTTGAAATTCTAAGACTGAGTATATTTAAATTATTTATTTCGCCCCATCGAAAACAATAATATTCCATTACATAACTGCTCATTCCCTTGAGAGATACCGGATTTGGAGCAGTCTCTTCACCTGCCGGATTTTCGCCGGTATTACCATAAATTTCCGAGGATGAAAAAAGAACAAATTTTTTTACTTTGTTTTTTGTTGATAAATCAAGCATATTAACAAGTCCGGATACATTGCAGCTTGACAGTATATCTTCGGATGAAGATAATTTTGGAGATGTGATATCAGCCGATTCATATTCGGGAATATAAATTACAATTTCAAACCTGCCGGCGCCAAAAATTTTTTCGCATTCAGGATTTGAATTCGAGAGATTATAAAACCTATACTTTTCCTTTGCTGCTCTCTCATATTCCTCCTTGGCCAGCTTATCAATTACTGTTACATTATGTCCTTCTTTTATAAACTTTGCAGCCAGATCAGAACCTATAAAGTTGTAGCCACCGCTTATCAGTACTTTCAATGTACTTACCTCTTTCAATTTTAAAATTTCTCTGAAAAGGGACTAATATTTTAAAACTTAGATATAAATATTATTCAAGCAATTATTATATACTTTATTTTTTAAAATCAAACGATCTTAAATAAACTGAATATTTATACATGTGCTTAAATATTTACTTTTAATTATATCGGTATTTCAAGATAAATTCTAAAGCTAAAAAAGATTTAATGCTGTTTTAATAGCATTTTAAGTTTCAATAAATAATATTGGTTTTTTTAGAATATAATTACTATAATTTAAAATATTTTTAAGCGGCACAAATATTTAAGTATAGCCTGAACAATAAGTAGTGAATGAGCTGATACCTTTGTCTCTATAATAACCGGTAAGTCAAAGCTTTTTTAAAAATGTTAAATATTAAAAAAATAACAGCAAAATTTAAAAATTTTTTTAAGAAATTTTCAACTCTGATCCCTGATTCAAAGTTAGTTCTTGCAAAAATTGACCTTTACAGCACACCTGATCCTTCATTATTTAACAAATTTATTACAGACAATAAAAAAAAGCGGTTGTTTATAGGGATTTCAATACTTTTCGCTTTCCTTATAATTTATGGAATGCTTTTTGCCTGTTTTCCCCCAAATCTTCTTTTCAGCCCAACCACCACAAATGGCGGTGATATGGGGTCACATAA
>JAMCQQ010000363.1:0-1642 GCA_023379515.1 Actinomycetota bacterium | reverse complement strand
CCTTTTACCTAACTTGAGAATGACAGGCTGGGATATGGGGTGGTTTGCAGGAATGCCAATGCTTACTTTTTATTTCCCGCTGCCATATTTGTTAATAGCTGTTCTTTCAAAAATAATTGCTTTCAATATAGCGTTCAAGCTCGTAACTGTGCTTGGAAGCTTGATGCTGCCTGCAGCTTTATATTCCTTCGGCAGATCCTTCAAGCTTGAATACCCCTATCCTCACCTTGCCGCTGTAGGAGCCATGGCTTTCCTTTATATGAAAAGCTTTACGATTTACGGAGGAAATTTCTTAGGTACTTTTGCCGGTGAGTTCAGCTATTCCATCAGTTTTGGATTAATATTTATTTTTATTGGAACTTTATATAAAGGCATGGAAAAGGGGAAATTTGACTGGCTGTTTATCATAAACTGCATCCTGCTTGAGATGATAGTGCTGACACATCTCATAACTTTAATAGCGCTTCTTATAATAGTCCCGGGTCTTTTTCTTATCAGAAGAAATCTAAAGGCTGCAAAATATTTGTTAGCTGTATTCATAATCGGATTTTTCCTTTCAGCATTCTGGTCCATTCCTTTCGTATTTGACATAAAATGGTCCCCACCGATGCAATGGACCAACCTTAAAGACTTTAGTGCTCTTGTTCCGCTGGAGATAATTCCGGCTCTTGTACTTGGGACATTAGGAATATTCTTTTATGTATTAAAAAAAGATAAAAGGATGACTATTGTAATCTGGACGATAATAGTATTCCTTTCTATTTTATTTACCTGGGATGGCGGACGATTTTACAATGCCAGGCTGCTTCCGTTTATTTTTATTTTTATCTATTTATTGGCAGCTTATGGTCTGTCAAATCTCTATTGGATCATGGTTGCAAAAATAAAGATCAACGAATTGGACCCGAAAAAAGCAAAAAGGCGTTTTTTAAAATTCATTGTCATTGCTTTTATTCCTGTTCTAGCTTTTTTGTCCAGCGGAGCAATAATGGCCGGAAATCCTCTGGGACCCGCCTGGGCACGGCATAATTATACCGGGTTTGAATCAAAGCCTGACTGGAAAACCTATGACAGCCTGATGAAATATCTTGACAGCCTGCCTTACGGCCGGGTAATGTTTGAATTCGATAAAAAAATCATCGAAAAGTATGGAACTCCCCGCTCATTTGAACTAATACCATACTGGACAAAACAGCCAGGCATGGAAGGATTGCTGGTTGAAAGTTCGCTTACTGCACCATTTCACTATATCAACCAGGCCGAACTTTCTGTAAAGCCGCGCGGTACTGTTGCCGGATGGTCGGTTCCGGGCAGAAATTATGAAAAAGCAATGGTTCATTTAAAATACATGAATGTGCGCTACATAATGGCAAGCTCTAAGGAAGTTATCGATGATTTGAATAAAGATAAAAGTGTCGTGTTCATTAATAAGATTGACCCTTATTATTTCTATGAAATAAAAGGAAATAACAGCTATATAGAGATAATGGATAATATTCTGTTCAGATTTAAGACAAAAAGCTGGGTCTGGGATATGAGGGACTGGTATTTAAACATAGAAAACATAAACTCGCCTGTAATTTATGACACTGGTAAAGATAATATAAAGAAGTATGAACAGATTAGTAAGAAAGATTTGTTT
>JAMCQQ010000362.1:302-6563 GCA_023379515.1 Actinomycetota bacterium | reverse complement strand
TTAATTTAGGTATAATTAAACATGAAACTTAAACTTTAACTGTTAGATTTAGCATTTTTTTAATTTTTCACATATTTGAAGGGAGCATATTATGAATATATTCAATAAAATAATTGTAGTAATCATACTGCTGTTTTTCATTTTTATCTCATTTCTTTCCATAATCAATGAATTTATCGGCTTTTTTAGCTGGACAGATATTGCCAATAAAGTATTTAATCCCAAAACAAATATCAATCCCTATGTTTCGATTCTGGCTTTGCTTATGGTTATAGTAATTTGCGTATTCTTACTGCTGCTGGAGTTTCATAGAAGAAGAACAAAAATAGCAAAAATATATAATGTTGAATCAGGTAAGGCAATGATTACTCTGTCTACCATTTCACAGCAGATAAAGGATTCAGTAATGAAGGTTAAAGGGCTGCAAAATGTGAGAATCAATATTCTACCCAAACAATCCGGAATTATTATAAATCTGATGGTTGAATTAAGCCAGAATTTAAATATCCCTGAAAAGATGACAGAGATTATCAATGTCGCCAGGGATGTATCGCTTAATAAATTAAACATTAAAGTAATCGATACAAATTTAACCATTACTAATTTAGTTATTGAGGATTCAAAGGAAGAAAAGACAGGAAATAATATTTACGGCAGCAATTATGCGGTTCAGAAAAGCGAAATAGCCAAAGAAACCGACAAGAATTCGGAACCGACCTCAAATGTGCCTTCCTGATAACAAATTGCTTTTAAAGTTTTGATAAGCGGGCTTAGTACATTGGTAGTATATGAGCTTCCCAAGCTCAAGAGGCGGGTTCGATTCCCGTAGCCCGCTCCATAAGATTTGCTGGCGTTAATTTAAATAAAAAATATATGGATATAAATTCTGTAATCAATGCTGTATAACAAGCTGAAAAAATTTATCAATGGCAAGAATGGATATTTTTTAATAATTGGATCTCCCGGAACAGGGAAAACAAATACATTAGTCGAAACCATAAAATACCTGGTGGATCATAAGAAAATTGATGCCAGGAGAATACTGGTTCTGAGCTTTAACAGAAGATGGTCAAAGATCCTGAGAGATAAAACCAGCCAGTCCATTGGCAGAAGTATTTTTGAAATACCCATTACTACATTTTTTTCATTCTGCACTAACTTTTTAGAAAAAGCGAATTTATTGCTTGATTTAGAACCGGGTCAGATCAGAGTTATGAATGCACCGGAGCAGTGGCAGCTTTTAACGGAAGTTATCTCATGCCTGGAAAAAGAAAACTACCCTCTAACCAACAGGTATATGAGCAGCAATTCTTTTGTTGCCAACAGTTATATGCAGGAAGTTTTCGATTTCATTTTAAGGGCACAGGAGAATTTAATTTCTCCAAGGGAACTTTCAGATAAATTTTCTCCTTTTTTTAATACTCAGCTCTCTGAAATTACCGGCATATACATACATTACGAAAAAGAGCTGGTCGGCAGAAATTTATACAACTATGGCAGACTGCTTGAGGATACTGTAAATATTTTGAAAAATAACGAAAACATTAGAGAAATTTTTAAGAAAAAGTATGAGTTTATTCTTATAGACGAACTCCAGGAAACCAATAAGGCTCAGTTTGAAATTGTCAGAAATTTGTCTGACAAGAATTGTATTTTCTTTGGAAATAATGATGAATCAATTTATTCTTTCAGAGGATCTGCCATAAATAATTTCAATAGAATTTATGACGTAATTTCAAAAAATGATAAAAAATCTGCCAATATCCTGATGTTAAAAACAAACTACAGAAGCAGTGGTGCCATAAATGATATCTGCAATAAATTTATCAGCGCCAGCAGAGGAAGGATAGAGAAAAAGTGTAAAACCCCCAAAAATACAGCTGATCAACCAGAAGGGGAGTTAGTCATCAGAGAATTGAAAACGACGCTTGATGAAGTTAATTTTATATGTGAAAAAATCAAATATCTGCGAGTTTATAAAAAAATTAAATTTGAAGAAATTTGCATAGTTATCAAGGGCGCGGGTTATAAAACCAAATTACTTGAAAATATCTTAACACAAAACAAAATCAGTTTCATAAGAAGAAATTCAAGAGCTTTGCTGGATAATATTTATGTTCAATATGTAATAAACTTTTTAAAACTGATCGATGCATTGAAGGTTTTTGGCAGCTTCCCGGATGAGGGTAAATCAATTTTAAATAAATTAATAGAAAATTTCCTGTTATCCGGTATTACGGGGCTAAACCCTATTTTTGTTAAAAAATTGACTTGGGTGGATTCCGGCAGTATCTGGAATTTTATGGAAAAAGAATCTGAATCCAAAAAAGATAAAAAAAGAGCTGATAAAAATTTAAATATAAAAAAGATAACAGATATTTTTGAATTTATATCAGAGTTTTTACAGCTATCCAATCTTAATTGTTATGATTTTGTTATGAATTTTGTAACCGATAAAAGATCAGGACTGGCGAAATTGATGCTTGGAGACAGTAAAAATAAAGCCGCAGCGGGAAAAGAAGGTTTAATAAGTGTCCTGGGAGACTATCTTGAAAGTATAAAGGAATTTACGGTAGAAAATAACGGAAAAAACAGCATCAGAGATTATTTAAAATTTCTTGAGGGAATAATGGAAAATAATTTTCTTGAGGAAATTGAAGAAAGTACCAAAGAATTCATGCTTGAAGGTTCTGTAAATATTTTAAGCTTTCACCAGGTGAAAGGGCTGGAATTTGAAGCAGTATTTTTGCCTTTTGCCAATAAAAATTATTTACCTTCAGTTTTTGGAAACAGTCAACTTTATGATATGCAGATATTTAACTATATGTCAGGAGAAGTTTCGCTTTCATTAAAAGAACTTAAGGAAATCCACATGCAGGGTGAAAGGAAGCTTCTATATACCGGACTGACAAGGGCAAAGAAATATTTATTTGTCACTGCAAATAAGATGGAAGGGCAATCTATATTCTATGAAGAATTAAGCCGGTCTTTATCAGTTTCTAAAAAGATAAGTAAATTGAAAAGGAATGCTTCCTGTCAAAAATTAGTTGTTGGATCAGAACTTAAAAAAAACTGGCTTGAGAGAAAAAGGGCAACGGCTTCAACTTATAAGCTTTTAAAAGGTTCGAAAATAAATATTATAGACTATTTGAAAGAGCTTTATTATCTTAAATATTCTTATCCCTATAAAAGCTGGTGGAATCCAAAGCTTGAAACTGAAAATATCAATGAGCCTTTTCTGATGTTCCCTCCTGTTTATTCCTACAGTTCCCTGAATTCATTCATGGAATGTCCATTCAGGTATAAAATCAGGTATTTTATCAGAATGGCTGAAAAAGGAAACCTCAATATTCTGGTAGGAAGCATCTATCACAGGATTCTTAAGCTTTTTTTTGACGATAAGAATGCAAAATTATCCTGGAGCAGATTGGAAGATATAATTTCAAATGTTTTTGATGAAAATGTCTTTGAACTTACTCACATAAAAAATGAGCTTGAAAGCAAAGCAAGGGAAGGATTTAAAGCATACTTTGATAGTTATTTACCAGCATTTCCGGACAGATCAATTATGGAAAAAGAATTTGCTTTTAAAATTGAAAATGACACCATAAAAGGCAGAATAGATCAGATTAATTTTATTGGTGACAATACGGTCGAACTTATTGATTTTAAATCAGGTTCAAAAAGAGCGACTCTGCCGGATTTTGAAAAAGAAATTCAGCTCAAGCTTTATAATCTTGCCTTGAATTTGAGCGATGATTTAATGTTTTTAAAGGGTAAAAAAAGCATATTAAAATATATTTTTCTGGGGGAAGCAAAGGATCCTGTCGTAACAATACCTGAAGGTTATAATCTGAAAGATGATTTTAAGGAATTTGTTAAAAATCTGATAAATGATATAAAAAGTGAGCGATTTGATGCTGAGCCGGAAAGCAATTTTCTTTGGATGCTGAGCCGGAAAGCAATTTTCTTTGCTCGGAGTGTGATTATAAAATAATATGTCCAAGATACAATGCAGGATAAGACAAAAATAACGGAACAGCAGCTGGAAATATTAAAAAGTAAAACAGGTATCAAGCGTGTTATAGCCTGTGCTGGCTCAGGCAAGACTTTTGTTCTGACAAAAAGTATAATTGAGACATTGCGCAAAGGTCTCTGCAGGCCGGAAGAGGTGCTGGCGATTACTTTTACAAGAAATGCTGCAGAAAATATGAGGCAGCGCATAAAAGATAATCTGAAGAAGAAGATAGATTTTGAAAATATTGACATCTTCACTTTTAATTCTTTTGGTAACAGTATCATCAGCGAAAACAGTCTGAAGTTGTCTCTGGGAAAAAATTATAACCTTATCAATATTTCCAAATCATGGCAGCTTATCTTTAATATCATCGGTTCATCCAGGCTCGAAGAAATCAAGATTGGTAAAAATCCGGGCAAATTTATAGACGATGTACTTAAATTTATCTGGAATATTAAAAGCAACCTTGTTACTGTTGAAAAATTCGAAAATTATTTAGAAGGTTTGGACAAGGTTTTATCCAATTACAAAAGTACCGCATTGAGAAGGGATGAAAAGGAAATCGCGCAGTACCAGCAGGAATTGTTTGATATTTATTCAAAATATGAAAAGCTGAAGATGGCCAATAATTATGTCGATTATCATGATCATATATTTCTGCCTTGCCAGCTAATGTTAAAGGATGAAAGTATTGCCCAAAAGTACAGAAACAGGTACAAATATATATTTGTCGATGAATTTCAGGATACTGATTTTGCTCAGGGATATCTTATCTCCATGCTTTATAACCCAGGCATCAACAGTATCATGATTGTCGGCGATGACGATCAGGGTATTTATTCTTTCCGTGGAGCATGTGTTGAGAACATACTCAATTTTCATAACTGGGATGCTTTCAAAAACTATGAAATCAGAGATTATTATCTTACGACTAACTTTAGATCAGGAGCAAATATAATTAATGCCGTCGGCAGTGTCATTGGTGAGAATAAGGACAGGTTTACCAAAAATTTAATGCCTGAATATGATGGGAAATATTCTGAAGTAATATTCTTTGCCAAAAATACACTAAGAGAAGAAGCTGTTGAAATTGTAAATAATATAAAATATCTGATAAATTCAGGAATGGAATTGAAAGATATTGCGATACTGGCGAGAAGAAAAAGATTCAAAGAAATAACCCGCGAGCTGCAAAAAAACAATTTAAGATATGAAGTTGTCGGAAGCAAAGGGTTTTTTTATGAACCTGAGATCCTTTTTATTATTTCATGGCTAATGGCAGTGCAGGACGCCAATGATGAAATTTATATTCTGTATCTGCTTCAATCTCAAAAGTATAAAATTTCTGACAGAGATATTTTTTTCCTGAAACAGGCAAAAGATATTAAAAGTAGTTTCAGCAGTAACAGCATAATGGATTATGTTTTGAACTGTTCCCAAAATCCTTATTTAAGCGAGATTTCCAAGGAAAGATTGAAAGAATTTACAGAAGAATTCAGTTTTTACTTGAATCAATCTCAATTTTTAAAACTGGGGGAGCTTGTTAATTTAATTTTTGAACACTCCGGGCTCGCTGACGAATTAAAATCAAGTTTTGACAGAGCTGCGAAAGTCCGGATAAAAAATGTGGAGATTCTAATAAAAATAGCGGCAGATTTTGAAGAAAACCGGATCGGCAATAATCTGGATAGCTTTATTATATACCTTAAGGATGCAGCTAAAACTGATGATGAAGATCCGGAAAGTTTTGAATTCACGAATTCAAATTCAATTAAGATCATGAGCATTCATGCTGCCAAGGGTCTTGAATTCGAAGCTGTTTTTTTACCTATGCTCTGGAAAAATGATTATTTTGGGCAGGGTTCATCAGGAAGCAAATTCAAAATACCTGCCTGCTTAAGGATAGACAGGGCAATTTACAGGCAAAAAGGAAATTATACAAATAAGAATTCATTTCAGGAAAAAATTAAGGAGATGAAAATTGAAGAAGAGAGAAGAATATTTTATGTTGCCTGCAGCAGGGCAAGGAAATTTCTGTTCCTGTCATACAGCAATTTTGAAAATTTGCAGCAAACAAGACTTGAAAATCGAAAGGAAAAAGAGATTCTTCCATTTTTAAAAGATATCCTGAAACTGGAAAATGGTTATAAGGTTATCAATAAAGAAGCAGGCCAGTTGATTAAAACCAAAATAAGTGAAAAGTATAATCCATTATGCTGTTACTGCTGAAACTACTTTTAATA
>JAMCQQ010000362.1:0-292 GCA_023379515.1 Actinomycetota bacterium | reverse complement strand
GATTAAAACCAAAATAAGTGAAAAGTATAATCCTGACAGCATAGATGTTCAAAGCCTTTTCAAACCCGGAAATCACCCCAAAAAGAAAGTAAAAAATTTTCTTGATATAAATGCTTTAAATTCTGCCGAAAATGCATTATCTGAATTATTTATAAAACTTGAGAACAATAAAATCACTAATGTCAATGAACCGATCCGGATTAATAATAAATCAATAGACCTGGAAGATTCAGATAAAAGGGAATTAAAAAAATATGTTAAAGATATTATATTATCGGAAAAATGATTATTT
>JAMCQQ010000361.1 GCA_023379515.1 Actinomycetota bacterium | reverse complement strand
ATTCATATAAACCATATTCATGCTCGATATGAACAACATAAGGATTTAGTTTTTTGATTTGTTTAGCAACAGGTTTCCACCAGAAACGATTCTTCATATCAATCAAAGGAAAAACTCCCTCGCCTGCTCCATCAACATGACTGATAACCAGGACATCTCTGACTGGATACATCTTTTGAATGAATTCCCTGGCCTCTTCCACAAAAGTAGCAATACCGCATAATCTTGGGGCATAACTTGATATCAATACGACAGGTTGTCCTTTAGCCATTATTATTTATCACCTAACTTAATTTAGAAAACTATTTTAACAAAAAAATATTTTTTAAAAAAGCTTGAAACTTCGTTTTATTCGTAAATTTTAACTAGCATATTATATCATTCTTTGCCAGTCATTGTACCAATATATTATGATAAATCAGCACTATGTCCATTACTATATCTTCAAATTTAATAAAAATTCTTAATAGAAATCCGCTTTAAAAAACCGGTCGAAAGGAAAATTCTTATGTTAGCAGCCAAAAGGCTTTATAATATAAATTATGAATATTATTTCAATAGAAAATGTATCTAAGAGCTTTAATGAAAAGGTGTTGTTTGAACAGGTTTCTTTAGGGATTGGCGATAACGACCGTATTGGTCTGGTAGGGATAAATGGAACAGGAAAGTCCACATTTTTAAAAATGGTAAGCGGTCATGTTGAGCCGGACTCGGGAAACATCGTACGAGCTAACAATTTAATTGTACAGAGTCTTTCGCAAGCTTTGGAGTTTGATGAGAACATGACAGTGCTTGAGCATATTTTACATGGGGAAAATGTGCTGATGAAGACTATCAGGGCTTATGAAGCTGCGATGCATCAGCTGCACCAATCTCCAAATGACGAAAATCTCCAGAAAATGCTTACAGATTATGTGGCAAAAATAGATGCAATGGATGCCTGGAAGGTTGAGGCTGAAGCAAAAAGTATATTAAGCAAGCTTGGAATATCGGATATAGACCGCAATATCGGGGAGCTATCAGGCGGGCTGAGAAAAAGAATAGCACTTGCGGAGGCATTAATTCAGCCTGCAGGTCTCTTAATTTTGGACGAGCCGACAAACCATATCGATTTGGAAGCAATAACATGGTTGGAGGATTATTTGAGCCAGCGAAAAGGCGCGCTGCTTTTAGTGACCCATGACCGTTATTTCCTTAATAGGGTTGTCAATCGTATCATCGAAATAGATAAAGGGAAGCTATATTGTTATGAAGGCAACTTTGAATACTTTCTGGAAAAGAAAACATTACGCGAAGAAGTACAAACCTCAATGGAAGAAAAGCGAAAACGGCTTTATATAAATGAACTGGCGTGGATCCGCCGGGGAGCCAAAGCGAGAACCACCAAGCAGAAAGCCAGAATTGCCCGTTTCCAGGAGTTGAAAGGAGCAAAAACAACAATCGCCAGGGAACAGCTTGAGCTTCCGGTGGCTTATAGGCGTCTTGGCAAAAAAGTAATTGAGGTTGATAAGGTATCTAAATCCTTTGGAGATCTGATGGTTATTAAAAATTTCAGTATCCTGATAAACCGGATGGATAGAATAGGTATTGTCGGTCCAAATGGTGTAGGCAAGACGGTATTGCTTGATCTTATTGCCGGAATTACAATACCGGACAAAGGCAGCATCAGCGCAGGGGATACGGTAAAGATTGCATACTATCGTCAGAACAATGAGGATATGGATAACTCGGTTCGCGCAATAGATTATATCAAACAAACGGCAGAATATGTTGAAACAAGCAGCGGGTCCGCAATATCAGCGAGCCAGATGCTTGAAAGATTCCTTTTTGACGGTGCCCATCAGTATAGTATTATCAAGAATCTTTCGGGTGGTGAAAAGAGACGGCTATTGCTGGCCAGGGTCTTGATGGAAAAACCGAATGTCCTGCTGCTTGATGAACCAACAAATGATCTGGATATCCAAACCCTTGAGATATTGGAGGAGTATCTGGAATATTTTCAGGGTGCCGTGCTGGTTGCATCCCATGATAGATATTTTCTTGATAAAACAACTGACCGGCTGCTGGCACTAAAAGGTGATGGAAGGATTGAATCATACAACGATCTTGATATATATGGGCGCAGTCTGCTGGTCCTTGAGAAATCAAAGACAGGCAGGCATTACGAAGCGATGAGTCGGCCTCCTGCCTCTGCCAAAGCTCTACAGAAGACAAAATTTACTTTTGCCGAAAGCAAGGAGTTTGCTCAAATTGACAGTGTTATAGAGAAATTAGAAGCAGCAGCAGCAAAAATTACTGAGGAAATGAGTGGATGCTGGTCAGATCATATCAGACTGCGGGAACTAATTGCGCAACAAAAAAATCTTCAGGCTGAGCTGGCAGAAAAAATGGAACGCTGGGTTTATCTGCATGAGCTGGCTGAAAAAATAGAGCGAAAGTAAAAATATTATTATTGTAAAAAACACAGAAATAAAAAACCTCTTAAATGATGTAAAAGTATTATGAAAAAAAATATATATTTTTCTAATTTTCTGAAATTACCAAATCTTTTAATTGCTCTGTCTTTAAGAGAAGATAAAAACATGAAGGTATATTCTGAATCCGGGAAAGATGATGGAGCATTAATTAACAGAGGAAAATTTTTGAATAAATTGGGGCTTTCGGAAAAAAATGTTATTAGTGTTAAATCAGTACACGGAGATAATATAGAAATAGTTACAAAAGAAGATAGGGGGAATTTTATCTGTAATACGGATGGCCTAATAACTAATGAGAAAAATGTTTATCTTTCCATAACTATTGCTGATTGTTTGCCCATTGTAATTTTTAGTCCCCAAAAAGAAGTAATAAGCTTGATCCATAGCGGATGGAAAGGGTTGGAGAAGAATATCACTAAAAAAGCTGTTAAAAAGATGGAAGTGAATTTTAGTGTTAATTCCAAAGAATTGGTTGCAGGCATCGGACCAGGAATTGGTGTCTGTCATTTTGAGGTAAAAGGGGATTTCACGGCAAAATTTAAGTCTTATCCTGAGGCAATAATAAAAAAAGATGGTAAAAGCTATGTTGATTTAAAACTAATAGCGAAAAAACAATTGGAAGAAGCCGGTGTTAAGTCAGAAAATATATATGTAAGTTCCATTTGCACTTACTGCGAGGCTGATACATATTTCTCTTATAGAAAAGACAAATCCGAACCGGTACAGGCAATGATGATTATTGCAGGGATGAAATAAAACCCTAAGCTATCTTTTACTATATATTTTTAAAAATTATGAAACTTTCAACTCAATACGGAAATAAAAAAATAGAATTTGAACTGGAATACAGAAACAGAAAGACACTGGCAATCCAAATTAAACCAACTGATGAGATATTGGTTTTATCTCCCAGGGGACTTTCCGAACACATTATTAGGCCATCCGTATTACAGATA
>JAMCQQ010000360.1 GCA_023379515.1 Actinomycetota bacterium | reverse complement strand
TCTATTTTTTTATTTTTTGTTAATTTCAATTTTAACCAATACTTTCCATCTGAATGCAAATTTTTAAAATTTAAATATCAATATTGTCCACTTTCAGAAACCAAAATAACCTATGTCTGATCATATGCATGTATAACCGCCATCAATCATAAAAGAGGCACCGGTTACCCATGTTGACTCATCTGATGCTAAATAAACAGCAGCCCAGGCTATATCCTCCGGGGTCCCTAAACGGCCAATAGGATGCATTTTAATAAGTTCCGAATAGTTTTTTATTCCTGTTGCTATCTGCATTTCCGACTTGTTCTTAAAATCTTCAAGTTTATTCTCTTCTGTTGCTACCCAGGCAGGACAGATTGAATTTGCCCTGATTTTGTCTTTTGCAAAATCAAGTGCAATATTTTTTATAATCATTTCTTCTGCAGCTTTTGAAGCATTGTAGCAATCATTAAGTTTCTGCCCATAAAATGCGGAAACTGAAGATATCAGGATTATCGAACCCCCGCCTGCTTTTATCATTTCCGGGATTACATATTTGGAAACAAGCCAGGTGCCTTTGGCATTTATGCTAAATGTTTTATCCCATTCTTCTTCGGTAAGCTCTACTAAATTTTTTAAATTACCTCCCACCCCAGCATTATTTATAAGAATATTAATCTTCCCGAAATTTTCGACAGTTTTTTGAACTGTATTTTCTACCTGTTCACTTTCTGAAATGTCACAAACCAGTGGAATAATTTTACCGGGTCCGCCCTTTGCCTCCTGAACAGTTTTATCAAGAGTCTCTTTAGTCCTGCCGCAAATTACAATATTTGCTCCTTCTGATACAAAAACTCTGGCAATTCCGCTTCCTATACCAGTACCACCACCCGTAATTATCGCAACCTTGCCGATTAATCTATTTACCATTTTTATACCTTTCCGATATCTAAGAATTAATTTCTTAATTCCTGTTCGTTAATATTTAAATAAAAAAATATTATTACTAAAAACCGTACATTTTCTTTCTTCTTAATATAGAATCCGGGTCAATCTGGGAATCAAGTTTTTTTAAACCAAGCACTCCTTCAGTATAAATTGGTGATTCTTTATCTAAAGGTAATTTGATAACCTTTCCTAAAGCTGCTGATAAATATGATGCCATTACCATTTCAAGTGCATCCCTTGCGCTTCTGCCGTTAACATAAGGTGTTTTGTTATTTACTGCAGAATCAATAAAATTTAAAAATAATTTTTTGAAAGCATTGGCATTTTTTTCCAATGGCCAGCTATAATTTGGCATCGGATATTCCTTAATTTCTTTCTGGGTTGTCACCAAAACTTTTTCAACCGGCGAGAATACACCTTCGGCATTTCCCCTAAATATGATTTCAATGCTCCCGTTTTCCGTAATTATTCCCTGGCTATAATTACTCATATTTTTATTACGTCCTATTCGTGGCTGAAAACTGGTACTTGCAACTGCGGTACCTGAAGAAAATTCAAACATCATGGTTCCCGTATCTTCACATGGTGTCCATTTCTGACCCAATCTATCGATAAATGCGCTGACGGTTAACGGTTTCTGATGGTCAAAATAAATCTTTAACAAATGACATAAATGCACTCCTTCATCCATAATTGCGCCGCCGCCTGAAATTGAAGGATCGACTCTCCACATATCTTCGCTCCAGTTCCATTTTCCTATTGCCAGTGCCCCGTCCCAGGCAAATCTTGTCGTCTTAAAGTCATCCTGTTCAATAAGCTCTTTTATGAGTAAATTTTCTTCATAAAAGGCACCTTCGTGATAAACTGCAAACTTTAATCCTTTTTTATCCATAACCTCAATCATTTCGTCTACGTCTTTTAAATTATTTGCCACCGGTTTTTCACAAATTACATGTTTACCCGCCGCTGCAACATCAAATAATACCTCTTTATGAATCTTGTTAGGTACGGAAATACTGACGAAATCAAGATTTTCCATTTCAAGAAGCTCATGGTAATCAGTAAAACATTTACAATCTTTGAGGCACATGCAGCCTTCATTACACATTTTTTCCTTAAAGGCACCTGATGTTTCTACGTGTCTTGTTGCGATACCAATAATTTTAGCTTCCGGTATCATGCTTAGTGCCCGTACCTGCTGTTCAGCGATCCATCCTGCACCAATTATGCCAAAATTATATGTTGTTTTCATTGTTTGGCTTCCTCCTATGCCTATATGATTTGCTGTTTAATTGTTTTACTTTTCTAACTGTATTTCTTATAGTATTTCTCATATTTATTTATGTCTATTGTGCCATAAAATTCCTCATCAGTTATTAAAAACTCACGTATAGCATTAAAATCCTGAGTTTCCTTTAATACTTTCAACCCATTCATTACCCCTTTTGCAGCCATCCACATGCATAAATTGGCACCTATCACCATTTTATAACCTGCCTTTTTAAATTCTTTTATGGCAATGGGTTCCATGTATGCAAAAATACCTACAAGAGGTGCGTGAATATTTTTAGCAAAATAATTAACTTCATCTATTGTCAGTGCCATTACGAAAATTGCATCTGCTCCTGCTTCTGCATATGCATTGCTTCTCTCAACAACTTCTTCAATCATATTATTGCCATAGTACTGCTCTCTTGGGACGGTGCCGATTACATCGCAGCGAGCAATAACCATAAAATCCGGATCATTTCTGGAATCAATTGCAGCTTTAATTTTCATACACATTTCTTTAACTGGTATAAGTTCAGTTTTTGGCAGGTTTGGAATAAAAGGACATTTGGAAGGGATTTTTTGATCATCCAGGTGTACCCCGGAAACTCCGGTTGATTCAAACTCATTTACTGCTTTAATAACATTGACAACATCTCCATAACCTTCTTCCATATCTGCAATAACAGGTATATTTACTGCATTGACTATATTTCTTATAACAGTTAATTTTTCAGTTTTTGTCATTATATCCATATCAGGCTCACCCTTTTGGGTGCCTTCCAGAGAATAGCTGCCTATATATATTGCATTAAAACCAATTTTTTCAACAAGTTGCGCATTTAATGCATCGTGGGCACCTATTGCTGTTACCATCTCACCCCTGCTTATTAAGTTCTTCAAATTTTTTTCCTTTTGAATCATTTTTTTCTCCTCTTGTCTTTATTAGAAAAAACAAAGTAATTTTATTTAATATAATTAAAATATGTATGGATGAATGGTTGAACCATATTTATTTATTTTTCACAAAAATCATTTTTTATTTAGATTTTAAAATCATCTTAATGGATTGCGATTTTATAGTTCAATTTTAATAGTTGTTTTAAATTCTTCCTGAAGATTAATGATTTTAGTATCTTCAGCATTATATACAAAATTATGTTTAAGAATTACAGCAAAAGTAGTCTTAAATTCATC
>JAMCQQ010000359.1 GCA_023379515.1 Actinomycetota bacterium | reverse complement strand
GGGGATAAACGGTTATGGGCGAATTGGAAGACTTGCGCATAGAATTATTTTGGAAAAATACAGCAAGGAAATTGCTTTGGTTGCTATAAATGCCGGTTTGTCAACAGACATTAAAGGTTGGATGTACCTTTTAAAATACGACACTGTTTATGGAAGACTTAAAAATCATAAATTTGATACAGAAGAAGCAAAAATAGAGGAAAATAATGGCAAAAGTTTTCATTTTAAAGACTTATTAGCAATTGGAAATTTAATAATTGACGGGGAAAAAATTCCTGTTTTTTCACAAAAAGATCCGTCTCTTCTTCCCTGGGCGGATTTAAATGTTGATGTTGTTATTGAATCAACAGGCAATTTTAGATCGGAAGATAAATTAAAAAGCCATTTAACAGCGGGCGCAAAAAGCGTTGTTCTTTCCGCTCCTGGGAAAACATCCGATTCGGGAGCAGAAGTTCCAACATTTGTTTTATCGGTGAATGCGCAAAATTATAACGGAGAAAAAATAATAAGCAATGCATCTTGCACGACTAACTGTATCGCTCCCGTTGCGAAAGTAATTAATGATAATTTTGGAATTGAAAAAGCGATGATGACAACAATTCACGGATATACATCTGATCAGCGCTTGCAGGACGGAGGACACAAAGACTACAGGCGCGCCCGGGCGGCGTCACAAAATATAATTCCAACGTCTACAGGGGCAACGATTGCTGCAGCAAAAGTAATTCCTGATCTTAAAAGTAAATTTGATGGAGTGGCGATAAGAATTCCGGTTATTACAGGTTCTATTTCTGACTTCACTTTTTTAATAAAAAAACAAACGACAAAAGAAGAAGTTAACGATATTCTTAAAAAAGAAGCGGAAAATAAAAATTATAAAGGCATACTGGAAGTGACCGATGATCCTTTGGTTTCAAGTGATATAATAGGTAGCACCGCTTCAAGTATTGTCGATTTGTCTTTAACGCAGGTGGTCGGAGGAAATATGCTGAAAATAATCGCCTGGTATGATAATGAGTGGGGATATGCAAACCGGCTGGTAGAGCAGGTGTTAATGGTAGGAAAACATATTTATGCAAACGCCAGTTGATTTACCAAATATTAGAAATGTTACCGTCTCCGGCCGGATCGGTACCGGACAAACAACTCTTGCGACAGGGCTTGCCGAAGCGCTTGGCTGGAAACTTCTTGAGGGAGGGGTATTATTTGAAGAATTTCATAGAAAAATGGGAATGACGGAACTGCAGGTAAATAACCGCCCGGACACTTTTGATTTGGATTACGAAAAATATGTTAAAAAGCTTCTTTCGGAAAATTCTCACCAGGTGATACAAAGCCATTTAGCAGGTTTCGATGCGCAAAATATTCCGGGCGTTTTTAAGATACTGGTTATGTGTGAAAATACAGACGGAACGGATAAAAGAGAAATAAGAATAGACAGGTTAGTGAACAGAAGAGGAATTTCTATAGAAGAGGCAAAACATGAAGTTACAGTTAGGGAACAGAGAAACCTGGAAAAATGGCGACGGCTTTACGCTCCGAATGATCCGGACTGGGTTTACTGGGATAAGAAATACTACGATTTAGCAATCAACACTTATTCTCATGATAAAGATGAAGCGCTCAAACTTGCTCTTGAAGCAATCGGTTATAAATAGTTCTTAAAGTGCCTGCGTTTGCTGCTATATGTTCTAATACTTCTTGAGAAGAACCAAGTTCTAGAAGTTTTTCTATTAAAGCTCCTTCTTCTGCTTGTCTTTGTCGGGCTTTTATATAATATTCCAATACTTCATCTAATAAGTAATGATCTGCAGATACTAACGCAAGAAGAGCTCTATCTTTTTGTCTTCCGGGATCAAATTCTGTAAGTCTGCTATATGTATTGTCAGAATTGATAATCCTTACCTCGCCTTTTACACCGAGTATAAAAGGTAGTCCTGCAAACAATTCTTCTAAGGGCTCATTTGGCGCAACATAAACATTAACATCTCCTAAGGCAAGCGGAACAAATAGATAATTTCCTCCCGTAGAAATAAGTGTGCTTTTAGGATCTCTATCTTGATTAAATTGGGTAAAATCTCTTGTAAATGGTCCATCGTATTTCCATCTCGCTCTATATGATGCTACTACCAGCCTAGAATCTGTTTTAATTCCATTAACTGTTTTGGTCGGTTTGAACGGTATATCATTTGTTGGTCTTTTATCAGTTATATCATGGTAATAATTTCTGCCGTTATGATGCATATATCCTTCTCCGGTATTCAAATTACATGCTCCAGCAGCTAATGGTTTATTATCCGGTCCATATATGGCGACCACTGACCATGGTCCGACATAAAATCTATCTAATCCTTTTCCTAATTCATCGGAATTATCGATGGGATCTATAACTAGCTTAAAATATCGATTTTGGCCATCCAGCATTATTGCTTTTCTCTCCTCACTATCGCTCTTTTTTATGGGATTTCCATCTGCATCGTAGTTATTATGTTCAGAATAAAACAATAATGGTAATCCGTGTTTTTTGCCTGATTCTAAGCCTACCTTTACTATTTCTTTTTCAGCTTCTATATCAAGGACTAATTCTGGATCTTC
>JAMCQQ010000358.1 GCA_023379515.1 Actinomycetota bacterium | reverse complement strand
ATATAATTTTACTAATCAAATGATGAATAATTACTGTTAACATCTAAAATTTCGTGATAAAAAATAAATTGATAAGCCAGGATGGGTATTGAGAAAACCATTTGAAGGCTTAAGCGGGCATGGTTCCTCCTCCGGGAGGGGAGCGAAGCCTGAAACTGAGCTGGCTTTTACTCGCCGGGGAAAAGCCTGCGTGTTTTTGAAATACCCATCATGGCTCTTAAAATTTTCCTTTATTGCTATCATGAAATTTTAGATGCTTCCATTTGTTACCAGGATATTTTCATAAGATAAATGGTAGTGATATAATTTAATAACTAAATTTTTTTTAAGGAGTTTGATTTAAATGGTAAGAATAATTAGTGGCTGCCCTGGTCAGAATACGGCCTATCTTAAAGATTTTAATACCAATATAGTATCCTGTCCAAAATGCGGCAATGAAATTGAGTTTTTTTCCGATGAGAAAAAAGTAAAATGTCCAAAATGCCATAATAATGTTTTTAAAATAAACCCTCAAATAATAGAGTATAAAAATAATGGAGTTGTTTTTCATGATTCAGGAGCAAGCTGTCTTGATTGGTGCGGGATGTGTCTGGATAAAAAAGATTATCAGGACATTTTGAAAAATAATGAAAGGATAGAAGAGAAAAAAGAAGATATTAAAAAATTAATTAATTCCGTAGACAAAAAAGATAAAGAAGTTATTGAATTCTTTATCGAAGCATTTCAAAAGAGCATTAATAATGCAAAGCTCATTGATCATAAGATTTTTGAAATCCTTCAAAGAAAAAATCCGGATTTATTT
Organism: Actinomycetota bacterium; assembly: GCA_023379515.1. The sequence continues at coordinate 2,508 of JAMCQQ010000358.1, read as the reverse complement.
ATAAAAGCCCGCAACTATTACCTAAACTTCTTAAATACAAAATAAAAATGCAGATGTTATTGCCAACCCAAAATTCTATGATTCTGACAGTTGTGGTATTCTTTCAATGCCGAAATTAGAGGGGAACACCCCAGTTGGACATATTTCCATACATTCCATACAATTTACACAGTGTTTAAGATATGCCGAATCCGGGATAAAAGCAACTTTTTTATTAACACCTCTTCCGACAAAACCCACAGCATTATTGCCCTTTACTTCGGCACAGTATCGCACACATAAACCACAGAGGATGCAGTAATTATGCTCTTTTTTGTATCTTGTTTCTTTAAGGCCATATTTTTTAGCAAGATTCATTATCTCGGTGTTAAAAGGAAATAATGCTAAATAAAGTTCTACAAGACGTTTTCTTATCTCTGTAACTTTTGGGCTTTCAGTGTAAACCTGGATGGCTTCTTCCACAGGATAGGCACATGAAGCAACAATTCTTCTCCTTCCTTTCTTTTCTATTTCCACCAGGCATAGCCTGCATGCACCCTGGGATTTAATTTTTTCATGATAACATAAAGTTGGTATATGAATTCCCGCTATTTTTGCAGCCTGAAGTAATGTCAGCCCTTCTGACACTTTTACATTTACATTGTCAATATAAATAGTCAAATCCTTTTTTGGCTCAATATCTTTTTGTTCCAAAATTTTATTCATCCGTCTGCTCCTGTTTTTTTTTATTAATAGATTTCCAAATTCTTTAAAGTTTTTTTGACTTAAAAAATTTAAACCTCATCTTCAAAGACTTTTTTCTATGCCGGGATTTCTTTTAATATACCTGTTCTCTTCTCGATTGCCCTAAACTTTTCAGGACAAGCTTCCATGCAAGACCCACATTTTGTACAGGTATCGAGATCTATAACATGAGGTTTCTTGGGTTCACCGGATATTGCAGTTACAGGACAAGATTTAATACACCTCATACAACCCGTACATTTATCCTGAAGAATCATGTAATGAATAAGCGGCTTACAGGTCAATGCAGGGCATGAATGCCCATATATATGGGCCTCATATTCGTCCCTGAAATATTTAAGTGTTGTTACGACAATGTTCTGAGCCGTACTGCCAAGAGCGCAAAGTGAAGCACCTTCGAGAACCACTGAGAGATCCTCCAGCATTTTTAAATCTTCAACTTTCCCTTTTCCTTCCATTATTCTTTCATAAATGTAAATTAACTGTCTTAGGCACTCACGGCACGGAACACATTTCCCGCAGGATTCATCTGATAAGAACTTTATAAAATAATGTGCTAAATTTACCATACAATCTTTCTCATCCATTACAACCATTCCACCGGAACCCATCATTGAGCCAGCTTTTGTCAGTTCATCAAAATCAACGGGCAAATCAAGCATTTGTTCCGGAATTACACCTCCGGAGGGACCTCCTGTCTGAACAGCTTTAAATTTATTTCCATTTTTAATTCCTCCGCCAACTTTGTAAATTATATCCCGCAAAGTGATCCCCATGGGAACTTCAACCAACCCGGTATTATTAACCTTTCCAACCAGAGAGAATATCTTGGTTCCTTTGCTGTTTATGGTCCCAATGCCCGAGAACCAATCTGCTCCCTTATTGATAATCTGAGTAACATTTGCATAAGTTTCAACATTATTAAGGTTGGTTGGTTTTCCCCATAAACCGCTTACGGCAGTATGAATGTATTTTAACCTCGGTTCTCCAACTCTCCCTTCTATTGCAGCCATAAGCGCAGAAGATTCCCCGGAAACAAAAGCACCTGCACCTCTATGAATCTTAATGTCAAAATTAAATCCTGAATTATCTCCAAGCAAACCATATTCTTTGGCCTGGTTGATTGCATTATTAAAATTTGATACAGCGAACGGATATTCCTGTCTGACATAAATAAAACCTTGATTCGAATTGATTGCATATGCCGTAATAATAAGACCTTCAAGTACACTATGGGGATTCCCCTCCAGTATACTTCTATCCATAAATGCGCCCGGATCCCCTTCGTCGGCATTTATAATTATATATTTGGGTTCATCAGATGCGTTCCTGGTTGTTTCCCATTTTGCACCAGCAGGAAAACCTCCGCCTCCCCTGCCTCTTAAATTTGCTTTTTTTATTTCGCCAATAACATCTTCCTGTGTCATATCCATTAAAGCTTTGCAAAGTGCCTGGTATCCCCCTTGCCGGATATAGTCATCAATACTTGTTGGATCAATTTTTGAATTATTATCGAGAATAATTCTTTTCTGATATTTATAAAAGGGTATTTCAGACTCTTTAACTATTGAGGTGCCTTTTTCATCTTTGTAAAGAAGCCTTTCCACAACTTCAGCATTTATTGTTTTTTCTACAATTTCAGTAACATCCTCTGGTTTGGTTTTTAAATAGCAAATTTCCTCAGGATGTATAACTATTATGGGTCCACGTTCACAAAAACCATGGCAGCCTGTTTTTTTAACTACAATATTCGGTGAACCCAAG
>JAMCQQ010000357.1 GCA_023379515.1 Actinomycetota bacterium | reverse complement strand
CTTCGCTCTCCTCCCGGAGGAGGAACCATGCCCGCTTAAGCCTTCAAATGGTTTTCTCAATACCCATCCTGGCCTATCAATTTATTTTTTATCACGAAATTTTAGATGCTTTCTTCAATTTATTTAATATTATATAAATGCTGAAGAAAAGAGAGATAATTAAAGTAATTTCCATGAAATTTTATGGTAAACTATTTGTAATTTTTAATTTTTTAATATTAAACTTATTATTTTATTATTTAAATCAATAAAGGCTGAACCGGTAATAAAATAAAAAAATAAAAAAAAGGAGGTAACAAAATGGACATTGAAAAAGAGAAAGAAAACGGAGCTGCTGTTTTTAGCGGAGGAGATATCCCGGTTTTGAAAGTCGAAGGCAGAACTCTCCCTCAGGTATGGGAAAATTCACTGGTAGAGGTCTGGGCAAAGGGAATTGCTATAAAAACACAATATGACAGAAAAATAGATCCACCAAGCAGAGACGCTACCATGATAATGGTTATCCATGAACCTTTTGCAGAACCAAGGATTCACAGAGCTCTTCCAACAGGGCTTGATGAACTTGAAATTTATCGACAGGAAGTAGTTGATGGAATACATAATCACTGGATTGGGAGCCGCGGTTGGTCCTACAGTTATCATGACAGGCTTTTTAATTATAAGGTTTCCGATGGGAATTTAGATCAGGTTGCTATTGCTGTCGAAAATCTTGTTGCCTGCGGATACACAAGAAGAGCACAGGCAATTACATGGGATCCGGAAATTGATGCCAGACATCATGAACCTCCATGTCTGCAGAGGATATGGTTTCGTATATTCGAAGATCCTGAAGAAGGTCTTGTCCTTAATATGAATACGCATTGGCGTTCAAGAGATGCTTATAAAGGAGCATTTATGAATATATATGCACTTACTGATTTGCAAAGAGCAATAGCGGAAAAAATCTCTAAAAAAATTGGCAAATCTGTCAAGGTAGGCCGATATGTTGATGTTGCAGACAGCTATCATATTTATGGATCTTATTTTGAGCAATTTAAAGGCTTTCTGGAAACTTTGAAGAAAAAAACTTTTGAGCAGAGAACTTATTCCACTTCTTTTGCAGAACCATTTTTTGAAGAAGCAAGAGCCAGAATAAAAGCAGAAAAAAAATAATTCAAAGTGGAACAGGAAAGAGAATTAATTTTAAATAGTAGTATAAGGAAACTGCTGCTAAAGTTTTCCATACCTGCGACTATAGGGCTTGTTGTAAGTGCCCTATACAATATTGTTGATACTCTGTATGTAGGTAATGCGTTAGGTCCGCTTGCTATTGCCGGCCTTGCTTTTGTTCTTCCTGTACAGATACTTATGTTTGCCGTAGGGCTTATGATTGGTACGGGAGCAAGTTCGATAATTGCCCGATCGCTTGGAAAAGGCGATAAGGCGAAGGCAATTATAACGGCAGGCAATGGGATAATTTTAACCTGCATAATCAGCATTTTAATTATGATTCCCTGCTATATTTTCATTGACAAGATTCTTTATTTCTTTAAAGTGTCCCCGGAAGTCTTTCAGTACTCAAGAGATTATATGTTTATCATATTGATGGGATTTATTTTTCTTTCCTTTGGGGTAGTTGGCAATAATCTTATAAGAGCTGAAGGAAAACCCAAAGCAGCCATGTATCCGTTAATATTCGGAGCTGTTTTAAATATAATACTTGATCCAATTTTTATTTTTGTTTTTAAAATGGGTGTCAGAGGAGCTGCAATAGCTACAGTGCTAAGCCAGTTTTTAAGCGTAGTGTACATATTTATATATTTTCATTACGGTAAAAGCATTTTTAAGATTAATAAGGTGATGTTCAGGGTTAATTTTTCAGTTATCAGGGACATATTAAAAATCGGATTTCCATCTTTTTTAATGAGTATAGTGGATTGTGTAATCTTTATTTTGTTTGGCAGAACAATAATGAAATATGGCAGTGATCTATATATTGCAATCATGGGTATTTCAATAAGGGTTATGGATATTACCTTAATGCCTATACTGGGGATAACTCAAGGGTTTTCCACAATCATAGGTTTTAATTATGGAGCCAAGAATTACGAAAGAGTTAAAAAAGTTCTGAAAGAAGCACTTATTTGGACCACTGTGGTTTCAGGATTTGCATTTATTATAATATTTGGATTTCCCAACCTCATCTTTAGGATTTTCAGCAGCAATAGAGAAATGATTACTATTGGCATAATCCCGATGAGAATTCTGTCAGTATTTTTTATTACCCTCGGATTTCAAATTGTTGGAGGTCATTTATTCCAAGCTATAGGCAAACCTTTGCCGGCACTTTTCTTAAATATTACAAGGCAAATCATAATTTTAATACCTGCAATTTTAATACTGCCAATTTTCTTTGGACTAAATGGTATATGGTTTTCGCTTCCATTATGCGATCTGCTGAATACGATCCTGACTTCTATTTTGGTTTTCAATGAATTAAAATTAATAAATGGGCTATTATCAAGGGGGGTTCCAGAGCAAGCTTAGCCAGCAGAATTTACTTACTTATGGTTTTTATAAAAAAAGATACTATATAATTGAAAAAGAAAAGTTTTATACTTTTTTAAACCGGTACTTCTTTAGTAATAAGAATGAGAAAAATAAAAATATTTTCGGGTTTAATATTACTTGTTAGCTTATTTATTGCTATGTTCGCTTTATCTTTAGTCTCTTGTGCTTCTCCGGTTTCTTTAAAGGTAGCAGAAACTTCTGAAAACAAAGAATCACCGCGAACACAAGAAACAGCAACGGGTCAGATCATTTTTCCTGATTATTATGGCTTTGTAAATGATTTTGCAAATACTATGAGCAAAGATTGGAAGTCAAAGACAGAACAACTTGCAGTAAAAGTCGAAAATGAAACAACATGTGAAATTGCTGTAGCTGTAATAGATAACCTAAAAGGTTTGACTATTGAAGATTATGCTGTAAGACTTTTTGAAAAATGGGGAATAGGTAAAAAAGATAAAGACAATGGTGTTCTTCTGCTGGTTTCAATGGATGAACGTGAATTGAGAATAGAAGTGGGATATGGCCTGGAAGATGTTATAACTGATATAGAAGCAAAAAATATTATTGATGATGTAATTGTCCCAAGATTTAAGGAAAATAATTATGATTCCGGAATTTATAATGGAGTGGTAGCAATAGTAAACAAGATTTATCTTGAACAGGGGAAAGCAGAAATAGCTTACTCTGATCCAATTTCAACTGCGGCAGCTGCCGGATTTGTTGGCTCCATAGCTTTTATAGTAATTATTATCCTTGTTACATTATTGCCCTGGATTTTGATTTTTGGAGCTGTTGGAATATTGTTTTTATTATTTTATATAAAGAACCATAAATGTCCACAATGCAAAAGGCTTGGGCTGATTATAAAGCAAACCGTACTCAGCAATGCAAGTTATGAATACTCGGGGCAGATGATCATTGAAAAAACGTGCAGGTATTGCAATTTTTATAAAAAACATACTGCAATAATACCCAAACTATCCAGGCATACTTATTCCAGCAGCAACAGCAGTTCCAGCCACTTTTCCTCATCCGGCAGCTCGTCCAGCAGCTCTTTCAGCCATTCCAGCAGTTTTGGCGGAGGATCGTCCGGCGGTGGAGGTGCCAGCGGCCACTGGTAGCTACCATGCTTTATCTTCCGGAAAAATATTGACATATTTAATGCTTTTCCTTGGTTCAGCAATCATATGTTCAACACTCTGCCGCCATTCGTTATAATGAGAAGTTTCTTTGTGTTGTGCAATGGCATTGCTGTCTTTATAAACCTCAACAAGTAAAAAGCTTAAGGGATCATCTTCCCGTTGTATGAAATCGAATCGCAGGATTCCCGGTTCTTTGATGCTGTTTTGGGCATTTTTTAAAGTTGCCGCCTTGAAAGGTTCCAGCATATCCGGTTTAACTTTTGCAAATACATGAACTATAATTATTCTTTTCTCCTCCATTCTAAAATATATAAAAATAATTATAAAACAAAAACATTTATTTTTACAAATAAAGCTGTATAATGCGTAACTTGAGAAAAATTTCAATAAGGTGTTTAAAATATTTGAAATGACCAAATAAATAATTATGGAAATTCGCAACATTGCAATAATAGCTCATGTTGACCATGGCAAAACTACCCTGGTCGATTCTTTGCTGCGCCTGTCCAAAACAAGATTAAATAAAGATATAGCTGATATAAACTGCATCATGGACAGCAATGAGCTGGAAAGAGAGCGCGGGATTACTATTTTTTCCAAAAATGCTTCAGTGGTCTGGAACGGAATCAAGATCAATATTATCGATACACCGGGACACGCTGATTTTGGAGGAGAAGTTGAGAGAGTATTGCAAATGGCTGATGGTTCGCTATTGCTTGTTGATGCTCAGGAAGGTCCTATGCCGCAAACCCGTTTTGTTCTGAAAAAAGCTCTGGAGCTAAAGCATAAGATTATTGTTGTAATTAATAAAATAGATAAACCTAATGCTGATATAAATGAAGCTTTAAATAAAACCTTTGACCTTTTTATTGATCTTGGTGCCGATGAAAAAACTGCTAATTTCCCGATTATTTATGCTTCTTCCAAAATGAGTAAAGCCGGGCTGGTCCCTGACTTGAAACTTATGAAAGATGTCACACCTTTGTTTGAGGAAATTGTCAAATACATTCCCAAACCAAGCGGTGATGCAAACCTGCCTCTGCAAATGCTGGTCACTTCAACAAACTGGGATAATTTTAGGGGCCGTATTGCACGGGGACGAATTTATAATGGAAAAATAGAAGCCGGGAAGGAAGTAGTGCAAATAAACCGTGAAGGCTCAATGAAAAAATTTCGCCTGACGTCATTGATAACTTTTCAAGGACTGGCTCAAATTGAGGTTAAGGAAGCACAAGCAGGCGAAATAGTGGCCATTGCAGGAATTCCCGATATTATGATTGGTGAAACCATTGCGGACGTATACCAACCGCAAGCCTTACCCTTGCTTCATATTGAAGAGCCTACTGTTAAGATGACTTTTACTATAAATACCTCTCCTTTTGCGGGCAGGGAAGGGCAATTTACGACATCCAGGCAGATAAGAGAGAGAATTTATAGGGAGCTCGAAAATGATGTCGCTCTAAAAATAGAAGACAACCCTGCAGGCGGATGGATTGTTTCCGGACGAGGTGAACTTCACCTTGCCATCTTTATTGAGCGTCTTCGTCGCGAAGGATATGAGTTTCAGGTTTCCCAGCCCCAGGTTATAGTTAAAATTGTTGACGGTACAAGAATGATTCCATATGAAGAAGTCTTTATAGAAGTACCGGAAGAATATTCCGGAACTGTAATTCAAAAGCTGGGCAACCGCTATGGCCAATTGAAAAAAATGGAAGTTAAGGAAAAAATTGTTAATATGGAATTTATCATACCTACACGTGGGTTATTTGGTTACAGAAGAGAATTCATGACCGATACTAGGGGATTGGGTATTATGAATACGTTATTTCATCAGTATCTGCCTGAAAAAGGTGAGTGGAAAAAACGCGAGAGAGGCTCTCTTGTGGCTTGTGAAACAGGCATAACCAGGTTGTATGGTTTAACAAACATACAGAGCCGTGGGGAACTATTTTATGGTCCTGCAATCAATGTTTACAAAAGCCAGGTTGTTGGGCAAAATTCCCGCACCGAAGATATCTGGGTGAATGTCTGCAAAGAAAAACAGCTAAGCAATATGCGCTCAAAAGGAGAAGGTGGTTTGGAGCATTTCAATGTTCCCAGAATTATGGACCTGGAAGATGCTTTGGAATATATAGATGACAGCGAGCTTGTTGAAGTCACTCCCAAATCAATACGAATCCGTAAGATTGCTGCAAGCGAGCTTGAAGGAAAGCGATATAAAATGCAAAGTTCTGTCCCAAAATAACCAACTTATTTGATTTTTCCTCAGTTATTTATTAAAAATAAGAAGCTGACGATCTTCTTTATGATGTTCCGGAATGAATTTTGGTTATTTTTGCCCACTCATCTTTTAATGTTACCGTTCTGTTAAATATTATTTTTTTGTTTTTAGTGTCAGGGTCCACACAGAAGTATCCCAACCTTTCAAATTGAAAAACATTTAACGGTTTTACGTTGCCAAGAGAAGGCTCAAGCCTGCAGTCCTTAACTACTTTCAATGAATGCGGATTTAAATTTTCTTTAAAATCATGACCTTCTTCTACTTTAAGAGGATTTTCATTTATAAAAAGATTATTGAACAACCTGGCTTCTGCAGTTATGCAATGTTTGGCAGAAACCCAGTGAAGTGTTGCTTTTACCTTGCGGCCGTCAGGTGCATCCCCACCCCTGGTGGCTGGGTCATAAGTGCAATGAAGTTCTAAGATATTGTTATCCCTATCTTTAACCACATCAATGCACTTTATAAAATAAGCATACCTCAGCCTTACTTCTCTTCCCGGAGTCAGCCTGTAAAATTTTGAAGGTGCATCTTCCATGAAATCTTCTCTCTCTATGTATAAAATTTTTGAAAACGGTATCTTCCTGGTGCCTGCGCAAATATCTTCAGGATTATTTATTGCAGTAAGCTCTTCTTCCTGGTCATCAGGATAATTATCTATCACAACTTTTAAGGGATGCAGCACTGCCATAACCCTGGCCGCTTTTTTATTTAAATCTTCCCTTATAAAATGTTCAAGAAATTCAATCTCTACCGTGCTTTCTGCTTTCGATACTCCTATTTGCCAGCAGAAGTTGCGGATTGCTTCTGGCGGGTAACCTCTTCTCCGCATACCCGAAAGGGTAGGCATCCTCGGGTCATCCCAGCTATTTACATATTTTTTTTCTACAAGTTCAAGTAACATTCTCTTGCTCATTACAGTATGCGTAAGATTAAGTCTGGCAAACTCTATTTGTCTGGGATGATATATACCAAGTTGTTCAATAAACCAATCATAAAGCGGACGGTGATCCTCAAACTCCAGAGTGCATATCGAATGTGTAATTTTTTCGATAGAATCTGATTGTCCGTGTGCCCAATCATATGTTGGGTATATGCGCCAATTACTTCCGGTGCGGTGATGGCTTTTATGAAGTATGCGATACATCACAGGGTCGCGCATATTCAGGTTAGGTGAAGACATATCTATCTTTGCCCTCAATACTTTTGAACCATCAGGATATTTACCTTCCCGCATTTCTTTAAATAGCTGCAGGTTATCTTCCTGAGAGCGGTTCCTATAGGGACTTTCTTTTCCCGGCGTTGTGAGCGTACCTCTGTACTGTCTTATCTCTTCGGCACTTAAGTCACAAACATACGCTTTGTTCTTTTTTATCAATGAGACGGCAAACCCATAAAGCTGTTCGAAATAATCGGAAGCATAATATTGCCTGTGTCCCCAGTTAAATCCCAGCCATATTATGTCTGACTTTATAGATTCCACATATTCAGCTTCTTCTTTCGTAGGATTTGTATCATCAAATCTTAAATTACAACTGCCGCCAAATTCTTCTGCGAGCCCAAAATTTAGACAAATAGATTTTGCATGTCCGATATGGAGGTATCCATTGGGTTCAGGCGGAAACCTTGTGTGAATTTTTCTATTACTGCCTTCTTTTTCTAATTCTGTCCTGATTATATCTCTTATAAAGTCAGATTTCCCGTTGATATCACTCATAGATTGCCTTTTTTTAAAGTTTAAATATTTTAGTGAAAATAGAATAACATTTTAGAAAATTGAGTAATTTTTGTCAAAAATCTTCAAACTGTCAATACAGACAGACAAAGCATACTTAAGGGGATTGAAAAATAGGTTATAGGATTTTACCAGTTTTTTTGTATAAAAAATGAGCATTAATTTATGACATTAATTCTTTTTTCATATCGTCATATTGCTCTTTAGTTATTTCACCTTTTGCATATCTTTCTTTTAATATTTCTAAAGAGTGTTTGCCGGTTTTATCGGTAATATTATTACCGGTTCTTTTTACAAGCCATACTATTAAAAGTATTATACCTATTACTATCAATACAAAAAAAACAAAGCTCAAGATCATCCCGATACCGCCAAAAGCCATCATAGGCCATCCCCACATCATAATTTACTCCTTTCACATTTTGTACAAAAATTTTTGCTTTTCATTTATTTGAATTTATAAGTTTAATAGTTTATAAATTTATTAACATATTAACAAATTATTAAATAAAATCAAGAGCTTTTTTAATTATAAATTTTTAAGACATAAAAGAATATCAGATTCAGACCCGGCCTGATAAGGGTTTGAAGGGAAAATTACATAGTAGTATAATATAACAAATTCAGGGTTGTTGAATCTGTTAATAAATTCTCAAAAGAATAAAAATTAAAATGCCTAAGTTTTATAAAGCCCTAAGAAATATCTTTAGAAAATTAGGACCAGGATTTATTACAGGTGCTGCTGATGATGACCCATCAGGTGTCGCAACTTATTCAATAGCGGGAGCACAATTCGGATATAAACTTAATTGGTTATCTCTATTTCTAATCCCTATGATGTTTTCCATACAGGAAATGTGTGGACGAATCGGTATGATATCAGGGATGGGACTTGCCGGTGTAATAAAAAAATTTTATTCTAAAAAGCTTCTTTATTTTTCAGTTATTCTTCTAATTTTTGCTAATACTTTAAATATCGCTGCTGATTTGGGCATAATGGCTGCAAGCCTTAAAATGATTTTGGGTCTGTCAACAATATTCTGGCTTTCTTTAGTAACCGTAATTATCATATTGATGGAGGTATTTATTTCTTATAAAAAATATTCTATTTACCTTAAATTCATGAGTTTTACCCTTTTAGTTTATGTAATAACTGCCTTTATTGTAAAACAGGACTGGCATTCTATATTATCATATACATTTATTCCACATATTGATTTCAGTCCAGCTTATTTTATGACTATGGTAGGTTTTATCGGTACAACAATATCTCCATATTTATTCTTCTGGCAAGCTTCACAGGAAGTCGAAAATGAAATTAATGATGGAAAAATTAAAGTATTTGGTGAAGAACCTATTACGACAAACATAGAAATCAGAACCCTCAGGAATGATACTTTTACCGGTATGGTTTTTTCTAATTTGATTGCTGCCTTTATTTTAATAACTACTGCTGCAACTTTAAATAAAAGCGGAATTACCAGTATCGGAACACCACAGGAAGCAGCTCTGGCTTTAAAGCCTTTGGCAGGAAATTTTGCATATCTGTTATTTACGGTAGGCATTGTCGGCATCGGATTCCAATCCATTCCTGTTCTTGCCGGGAGCGTTACATATGCAATCTCTGATACATTTGGTTTTAAGGAAGGATTAAGTAAAAAGCTAAAAGATGCATGGCCATTTTATCTAGTTTTAGGTGCGGCAACTCTTATTGGAGCATTAATAGATTTGATTAAAATAAATCCGATTACTGCCTTATATTATGTTGCTGTCATTAATGGAGTTATCTCCATTCCTTTGATTGCAATAATTATAAAACTTGCTGATGATAAAAGAGTCGTAAGAGAATTCAAAAGTAGAAAAGCATATAAGATTATTGCATGGGTTACATTCGCATTTATTGGAATAGCATCCCTTTTCATGATTTTTAATTTGGTTAAGCCTATTTTCAAATAATTTATAGACACTTTTCCAACTCATTATTATAATAAATTATAATAATGAGTTTTTGAAAATTAACGAATTTTGAAAAGTGAAGATGTTAAATAAATTTTTGAAATAAGAATTACTGATTACCGATGAAATTAAGTAATTGCATTAATGAATCACCTAAAACTATCAAATGGTTAAAAATTTTTACTCGCATAAATGCCTGGTTGCTTCTGGTAAACGTGATGGTTTTAGTAGTTACAGGGTGGGGTATTACCCATACGGAAATTATATATAAAGTAAGCTTTGGACTTATTGACCGCAGACTGGCAGATTCCATACATAGGGTAATTAATTTACCACTGGTTGTCTTGTTTTTGAGTCACGTGCTTTTAAACATCAGACTTGCCATCCGAAGGATAAATCAACACAGGGCCTGGTTAATTAACAGTTTACTGATAATAATTGGATTAGCATTATTAGCATTAGTAATTTATATGGAATTATGGGCCTAGAGAGGAGATAAGATGAAAAGATTTAAACTATCCTGGATATTATTATTTATACTCATCATATTGATAACCTATTTATTATCTGCCTGCAAAAGTCAGCCTCCGCTAATTTCAAATACAGCGGAAGTAGAGGCTGTAGAATTTCAGGGAACAAAGCTCACACCCATTGCGGAGCAACGCAATAATGCTTTGACTGGTACCCAACATATAGACAGGGATACCTATAGATTGACAGTAGATGGTCTTGTAGAAAATCCCCTAACCCTGACTTATAATGACCTATTGTCATACCCCCAGATATCATGGCTAATGGATTTAAATTGTGTCGAGGGCTGGAATTTTACGGCCAAATGGACCGGTCCGGAACTTAATGCTATCTTTAATGATGCCAGAGTCAAATCTGATGCTAAAATAGTTATTTTCCACACAACTGATGTTCCCGAAGGATATTCTTCTCTTGATTTGAGTTACATTCGCGATAATAACATTATCATTGCTTTGAAACTAAATGATATCACTTTGCCCCAGGAAAGAGGTTTCCCTTTCCAGGTGGTAGCTAAAAG
>JAMCQQ010000356.1 GCA_023379515.1 Actinomycetota bacterium | reverse complement strand
TGATACCTGATTTTAATGAAAAAGAAATGTGGTACATGTTATGATCCGTAAGTTTATGAAAAGGTCCTTTGACCTTTCCGCTGCGATTATTCTGATAATAATATTCTTACCCTTTTGGATCATAATACCGATTCTTATAAAAATTGATTCCCCCGGTAGTATTTTTTTTCTGCAAAAAAGAGTTGGATTAAACGACAGATGTTTTAATATTATTAAGTTCAGATCAATGAGAGAGGGTACGGCAGATATTCCTGCCGAAGAACTCAAGGACCGTGAAAAAATGATTACAAAGGTTGGAAAGTTTTTACGCAGGTTTAGCATTGATGAATTCCCCCAGCTTTTTAATATTTTAAGAGGGGATATGAGCTTTGTGGGTCCGAGGCCCTCTCATTTAGGCCAGGTAGAGCAGATAAGGCTCAGGAAAGAATTAGGCACAGATAAAGTGCGGCCAGGGTTGACAGGACTGGCACAGGTAAATGGCAGGGATGGCATAACAATTCCGGAGAAGGCAGAATTTGACAGGATATATGTGTATGAATATAAAACTTTTATGGATTTTAAAATTTTTCTAAAGACTGTAAAAGTGGTGCTGACCTTTAAAGGTGGTAATTAACCTTAAGAAAAATCATTCAACCAGAAAGTATGCAAACTCTGCAAAAATATTAGGAATAAGAAACCCCGGAATTTCTTTTTTACCGAAACCGCTGAATCTTTCGGAAATTATTTTAATTTTTTCTTTGGCGCAAAGTTCTTCGAAATCCCTGATTGTAAAAAGGTGAATGTTTGGAGTGTTATACCATTCGTAGGGGAGCAGTTTGGTTTTTGGCATTCTGCCTGAGAACATGATGTAAAGCCTTAACTTTATATAAGCAAAATTTGGAAAACTCACTATGACTTTATTGCCTATTTCAAGACATTTTTTCAAAGTTTTATCAGGATTGTTCATAATCTGGATGATGTCGTGAGCAATAACATAGTCAAAAGATTTCTTAGGATAGTCTGAAAGATCTTTATTTATATCTCCTTGGATGACTGATAAACCCTGAGAAATAGCCTGAAAAACTTTTTCCTCATCAATATCAATGCCAAAGCCGCGAGTCTTTTTTTCAATGCCAAGAATTTTTAAAATCTCACCCCCACCGCTGCCAAGAACCAGTATTTTGCTTCCTTCTTTAACCCAATCTTTTATAATACCAAGTTTTTTCAATTATTTTACTCTCCGGATGCTGTCTCAACTGATGATAAAAATCCAGTAAATAGTTTTTTCAGTCTTTCATCTTCAATTAAAAAAGAATCATGTCCATACTCAGATTCGAAATTGGTATAAGTAGTTTCTACACCGTTTATTTTTAAAGCCTTAACAATTTGCATGGACTGCTCTTTTGGATAAAGCCAGTCAGAGGTGAAAGATATAACTAGACATTTTGCTTTGATATTTCGGAATGCTTCCGAAAGATTATTATAGCCATCTGTTATATCAAAATCATCAATTGCTTTGCTAATATAAAGGTAAGAATTTGCATCAAATCTCTTAATAAAACTTTCACCCTGATGCTGAAGGTAACTTTCAACTTCAAATTCGCTGATGAAGTTAGAAAGCGGGTTGTTGGCAGCTTTAATAGACTCTCTTCCAAATTTCTTATGCATTGATATTTCGCTTAAGTATGTTATGTGGCCTATCATCCTGGCGATTGAAAGTCCCGTCTTTGGTATTTGTCTGCCATAGTAATTTCCATTGTTCCAATTAGGGTCAGAAATTATGGCAAACCTGCCGACGCTGTTAAAAGCAATTGCCTGAGCGGTATGGGTTGGAGAAGTTGCTATAAGCAGTGCACTCCGGGTGGTGCCAGGGTAAGTGACGAGCCATTGAAGAGCTTGCATACCACCCATGGAACCGCCGCCAATACAAAATAATCTTTCGATTCCCAAATGCTCCAGCAATTTTTTCTGCGGTATGAGCATATCCTTGATTGAAATAACCGGAAATGCCAAACTAAAAGGTTTTCCTGTTTCCGGATTTATCGAAGATGGACCGGTGGAACCTTTACAACCCCCAATGACATTTGCACAAATAACAAAAAACTTCCTGGTATCAAAAGGTTTGCCAGGTCCAATCATCATATCCCACCAGCCCGGTTTGGTATCATCCGCACTATTGTAGCCCGCTGCATGAGAATCTCCAGACAGTGCATGAAATACCAGAATTGCATTGCCTTTTTGGGCATTGAGCTCGCCATAGGTTTCATATGCAATAGTTATCGGACCCAGTTTTACACCGTTTGACAGAATAAGCTCATTTGGCCTTTCTGCAAAATTGAAAAATTTTGTTTTCACAATCCCTACACTGTTATTGTGATTTAGTTTCGATTTTTCACTCATCCTAACTTCATATTTCCATATTTTTATAAACAAACATCTCTTTTAATAATCAGATATTAATCTTAATAATTTATATTATTTCAAATATTTTGAAAAAGCCAGGTAGAAAGATATCTCTCACCACTGTCGGGAAGTATTGCTACAATTATTTTATCCTTGCTTTCCTTTCTTTTAGCCACCTGAAGCGCTGCCCAAAACGCTGCACCGCTTGATATACCTGCCAGTATCCCTTCCGCTCTGGCAAGCTGGCGGGACATAGCACCGGAATCCTCATTTGTTACCTGGATAATTTCATCTATCAGATCCCTGTTTAATACTTTTGGTATAAAACCTGCTCCAATTCCCTGAATTTTATGGGGGCCGGGTGCTCCCCCTGAGAGAACAGGTGAATCCTTGGGCTCGACGGCAATAAGTTTGACATTGGGGTTTTTCTTTCTCAAAATTTCGCCAACTCCGGTAATTGTACCTCCGGTTCCAACTCCTGAAATGAATATATCAACTTTTCCATTGGTATCATTAAGGATCTCTATTGCTGTTGTTTTTCTGTGGATTTCAGGATTTGCAGGATTGTTAAATTGTTGCGGCATGAAACTGTTTTTGGTTTCAGCTACCAATTCCTCAGCTTTTGCAACCGCTCCATTCATTCCTTTTGTGCCATCTGTGAGCACAAGTTCCGCACCCAGAATTTTTAGCAGTTGTCTTCGTTCAATACTCATGGTTTCGGGCATTGTCAGAATCAGCTTATAGCCCTTTGCTGCTGCAACAAACGCTAAAGATATCCCAGTATTACCACTTGTGGGTTCAATAATTACTGTATCTTTATTAATTTTTCCTTCTTTTTCAGCAGCTTCTATCATAGCGATACCTATCCTGTCCTTTACACTTGAATAAGGATTAAAGGATTCCAGTTTGACAAGTATAGTGTTAGGATTTTTATTTAATTTATTAATTTTTACAAGAGGCGTGTTGCCAATTGTTTTTGTTATGTCTTCATAGATTTTTGACATTTGCCCTCCTTATACTTGATTTAACCATATCATATATTTTAAATCTTTTTATAAATTTTCCTGTATTATTTTTGGGATTTTTTTAATGCCTGTTCAATATCAGAGATAATATCGTCAATATGTTCAATCCCTATTGAAAGTCTTATAAAATCGGGAGTTACGCCCGTTGCAAGCTGCTCTTCTTCAGATAATTGCTGATGAGTTGTTGTTGCCGGATGAATTGCCAAAGTTTTAGCGTCACCGACATTTGCAAGATGGGACGTAAGTTCAAGTGAATTAATGAACTTCCTCCCGGCTTCAACCCCTCCTTTAATTCCAAATCCTAAGATTGCGCCAGCACCTTTGGGCAGATATTTTTTTGCTCTTTCTTTTTCAGGGCTCGAATCAAGTCCGGGATAATTGACCCAGCTAACCAGCGGGTTTGATTCAAGATATTTTGCCACTGCAAGAGCATTCTCGCTGTGCTTTATCATTCTTAAAGGAAGTGTTTCAAGACCCTGAAGGAACAGAAATGAGTTGAAAGGTGAAAGTGCCGAACCAAGGTCCCTTAGCAGCACTACTCTTGCTTTAATGATGTATGCGATATTTCCGAAAGGTTCAAGAGCTTTTACAAATTCCAGACCATGATATGAGGGATCCGGATCTGCAATAAGGGGAAATTTTCCATTTGTCCAATCAAATTTTCCGGAATCTACGATTAAGCCACCTATGGATGTTCCATGCCCGCCAATAAATTTTGTAGCGGAATAAACAATTATATCAACCCCAAAGTCAAAGGGTTTTAAAAGATAGGGTGACACTGTATTGTCAAGAATTAAAGGAATTCCATTTTCATGGGCTATCTTTGACAAAGTCTCAAGATCTGCAATATCAAGTTTGGGGTTACCTATGGATTCAGCGTAAATTGCTTTAGTTTTATTATTGATGGCTTTCTTAAATGCATCGGGATCATTTGACTTTACAAAGTTTACTTTTATTCCCATTCTGGCAAGAGTGTAGTGAAATAAATTATAAGTGCCGCCGTAAAGGTTATCTGCGGAAACTATCTCGTCACCTGATTGTGCAATATTTAAAATAGAAATAGTTTCAGCAGCCTGTCCGCTGGCTACAGCAAGCGCTCCAACACCCCCGTCAAGCGCTGTAAGTCTTTTCTCAAGTACATCCGTGGTTGGATTCATGATCCTTGTATAAATGTTGCCGAATTCCTTCAAAGCAAACAGATTTGCTGCATGATCTGTATCATGGAACTGGTATGATGTTGTCTGATAGATTGGTACCGCCCTTGATCCGGTAGTAGGATCCGGTATCTGTCCTCCATGCAGTGCTAGAGTTTCAATTTTTAATTTGTTGTCGATTTCCGTCATTTCTTTCTCCTCTTTTTTTTATTTATTTATTATTAATGAGCAAAACTTTTTTAGTGATTTATAAAGCTTGTCTGTAAAATTTCTTTACTTTTTATTTAAATTTAATGCTTTATTCATGCTGCCTGTTGTATATCCTTCGATATCCAGAGTAATATAAATATAGCCTAACTTTTTAAATGATCTTACAACTGTATTTTTAATTTTATCTTTCAGAATCTCCGGCATATCATGGGCCGGTACTTCTATCCTTGCAATATTTCCATGGTGCCTTACCCTGACATGCCTGAAGCCAAGTTTTTTAAGTATCGATTCGGCGCTGCTTATTTTTTGAAGCACTTCTTTGGTAATTTTGGTTCCATAAGGAATCCTGCTTGCAAGGCATGCTGCAGCAGGTTTATCCCAGGTAGGAAGGCCAAGCTTTTTTGAAGCGGTTCTGATTTCCAATTTTGTTAATCCCGCTTCCTTTAATGGGCTGACAACTCCCCATTTTTTTATAGCTTTAACTCCAGGTCGCCAGTCATCCATATCTTCATAATTCGAGCCATCGAAAATGTAACTGAAATTATTTTTTTTAGCATATTTTGAAATTAATCCCATAAGCTCATCCTTACAGTAATAACATCTTTCCATATCGTTTGCCGTAAATAATTTATTACTCAGTTCGCCGGTTTCAATAATAACCTGTTTTACCTTTAATAAATGCGCTATATTTTTAGAGTCTTTTAATTCTGCTTGCGTCAAAGTAGGGGATTTTGCTGTAACTGCTATTACTTTATCCTTAAGAATATCCGATGCTGTTTTAAGCAGAAAAGTGCTGTCAACTCCACCCGAGAAAGCAACAATCGCTGAATCAATTGATCCCAGGTAATCTCTTAGCTTATTTATTTTTTTTTCAAGCAATTCGTTCATGATAATTTAGTATTAGTTAATTTAAATATTAGTTTCCTAAATTTTATATATAATAATTATTAACCAGCTGTTCATTTTTTTTATTTTGCATATTAATAATATCCGCAAGAGTCAGTGAATTAAGATAATCCACTATTTCATTGCTTAGCCCCAACCATAAATCCCTGCTGACACAATTACCGGACCGTTCGCAAGCTGATTTATTCTTTACGCATTCAAGCAGGCATAAATCTCCTTCCATGGTCTCAATTATGTCTTTTATACTTATTTCGGAAGGCAGTCTTGAGAGGCAGTAACCTCCATGAGAACCCCTGATAGCATTTAAAAAACCGGCACTTTTAAGAGGTATTACTATCAAACTTAAGTATTTTTCTGAAATGCTTTCACTTTTTGCAACATCTTTTAACAATGAATATCCGTTGTTAAAATTTCGGGCCAAATAGATCATAAGTCTCATCCCGTATCTTGTTCTTGTTGAAATTCGCATTTTGCTTACCTTCTTGTAATTTACTACTAATAATATAGTATTGGTAGTGAATTATAATTTATATTTTTGAAATGTCAAGATAATCTTTAAAAAAATTACAAATCTTTAATAGCTTTTTCAATGATGCCCCCGCCAACTAAAATGTTGCCATTATAGAAAACCACTGATTGGCCCGGTGTGATCGCTTCCTGAAATTCATCGAATTTAACAATGCACTTACCATCAATAAGCTTTAAAACACATTTTGCATCCTTATGGTTATATCTTATTTTTGCCGACAGGTTTTCAGGTATGTTGTCTATTAAAAAATTCAGATTGCCCGCTATTAATGCTTTTGCTTTCAGGTCCGATTTTGTACCGGCAATAATCTGATTTTTTTCTGCATTTATTGAAACTACATATAATGGTTCGGTATGACTTACACCCAGACCTTTTCTTTGACCAATGGTATAAAATGGGAAACCCTTGTGTTCCCCGATAATATTATTATGCATATCCATTACCGGTCCAGGACCTACGTTCCCACCCTTGATTCTTTCGATTATAAAGG
>JAMCQQ010000355.1 GCA_023379515.1 Actinomycetota bacterium | reverse complement strand
CATTATAAAACAAAAAAAATAACTCTTGTGTTAAATGCGGTTCAAAAATCGATGGCGTTTTTGATGAAAATTTAGGTTATTAACTTTTATTTTTTTTTGTTTTATAATGAGGTTTCTTGCAAATGGGCTGCTTTATTATGATAGTGGCGTTATTACGGCGGCATAGCCAAGTGGTAAGGCAGAGGTCTGCAAAACCTTTATCCCCGGTTCGAATCCGGGTGCCGCCTCCAGAACGATGACTAATTAATAACCATCATAAATCCATTAACGTCTTCGTAAAGTTTGCTGAGGTAAAACTTACAAATCCAAAACATCCAAAAGAATGCTTCATTTCTTATCAAATTTTTAATTTTAAGTTCGATTTTATATTTTAATTAAATATCTGATAAAATATTTCTTAAGGATAAAAATTATTAAATTATCAAAAGAGATATAGTGAGAAAAACAAAAATTATCTGCACAATAGGTCCTTCAAGTGAATCTTTTAAAACACTTGAAAATTTAATTATTAACGGAATGGATATAGCCAGGATTAATACTTCCCACTGCAGTAAGGAAGAGGCTAAAAAAATGATTGAAGATATCAGAGCTATTTCCATAAAATGTAAGACAAATACCGCAATAATGCTTGATCTCCAGGGCCCAAAGATCAGAGTGGGTAAACTCGCTAAGGACATTATGCTAGGGGATGGCCAGCGGATCATTTTGACAACACGTGATATTCTTAAAATTTCAAATAAAAAAATTGACGGTAACTTAAAACCAAATTTTTCTATGGAAGCAATCCCGGTAATAAAAGTAAGTTATGAAAAATTCTTAGATGACATAAGAGAAAACCATACAATTTTTATTGATGATGGATTGATCGAATGCTCGATCCAAAAAATTAATAAATCAGATGGTTATGCTTCAGCTTTAGTAGTCAGAGGAGGACTGTTAAGCTCCAACAAGGGAATAAATCTCCCGGGCCTGTCAGTGAGTGTAAATTCAATTACCGAAAAAGATATAGATTTCTTAAATTTTGGCATAGAAATTGGTGTTGATTTTATTGCACAATCTTTCGTAAGAGATGCCGATGATATTAAAAAAATAAAATCCATTATAAAAGAAAAAAACAGTCACATAAAAGATATAGCAAAAATTGAGAAGCATGAGGCTGTGTCGAACTTTGACAGTATATTACAGCAGGCAGATGCCATTATGATTGCAAGAGGTGATTTAGGGGTTGAAGTTCCGCAGGAAGATGTGCCCAATATACAGAAAGAGATAATTAAAAAGGCAAATATGGTTGGGAAACCAGTAATAACAGCAACCCAGATGCTTGATTCGATGATTAGAAACCCCAGGCCCACAAGGGCAGAAGTAAGTGATGTTGCAAACGCAATTTTTGATGGTTCAGATGCCGTAATGCTGTCAGGGGAAACTGCTGCCGGAAGCTACCCTGTTGAAGCTCTGAAAACTATGGTCAGGATAATAAATAAAACTGAAGAAGCCCTCGATTACAATGAAATTATCCAGAAAAAGTTTGCCGTTAAGCAGCATACAATAACAGAAGCGATAAGCTTTGCTGCATGTGAAATTGCAGGCGTTCTTAATGCTAAAGCTATAATAACATCTACCCAATCGGGCAGTACGGCAAGACAGGTTTCCAAAAGCAGACCTGAAAGTATAATAATTGGTGCAAGTCCCCACGAATGGGTCATAAGACAGCTTATGATTACCTGGGGTGTCATTCCTGTAAAAACGAAATTTTTTGGGCAGTGTTGACAAAATGATTGGAGAAGCTGTTTCTGTTTCCAAAAAACTTGGTTATATCAAGAAAGGGGACACAGTAGTCATAACAGGTGGTATTTTTTTGAACAAGCCAGGCAGCACCAATTTTATAAACGTAAAAGAAATCGAGTAAAAACCAAATAGCTTTAAATTTATTGGATAATCCACAGAATCAATAACCTATAGATAAAATAAGTGACCCGAAAATAATTAAAATAAAACTTCACAATTTATGTAAAAGGAATATAATGTACTATTTATGATTATAATCAGGTATTTTGGATTAATAATTAGAGAACGATTTTAAATGGAAAATTCAGATTATTTTTCACTCGAAACTGAGAAAATTTTTAAAAAATTAAATGTTTCCAAAAATGGTTTAAGTGTTGAAAAAGCTGCAAAAAGGTTAAAGGAATTTGGACCAAATATCATTGTTGCCAAAAGAAAAAGACCATTGATTTTAAAGTTTTTTGATAATTTTATACATTTACTGGCTATAATATTATGGGTTGCGGCCGGATTAACTTTTATCCCCAAAGTTGACATGCCTCAACTTGGATATGCCATTATTATTGTTATTGTGATTAATGCAGTTTTTAGCTTTCTGCAGGAATTCAGGGCCGAAAAGGCTCTCGAAGCATTAAAAAACTTGATTCCTTCTTATTCTAAAGTATTAAGATCGGGGGAGATTCAGGATATCTTATCCAGTCAGATTGTACCAGGTGATATTATCGTGCTTGAAGAAGGTGACAATATCACTGCGGATGCAAGACTTATTGAGGCTTATGACATAAGAACAAACAATTCGGTTTTAACCGGTGAATCAGATCCGCAAAGAAAAAATTCTGATCCAATTCACCAGGAAAATGCTGACGAGTTAAGGCTCGCAAATGTTGTTTATACTGGAACAAGTGTAACCAATGGAAGCGGAAGAGCTGTTGTTTTTGCAACAGGTATGAAAACACAATTTGGGAAAATTGCGAGCTTAACCCAGAATGTCAAGGAGCAGCTTAGTCCTCTCCAGATTGAAATTAACAAAACCAGCCAGATTCTTGCAATCATTGCAGTTGGAGTTGGTATTTTGTTTTTCATCCTTTCACTTTTTACGGTAAAACTGGGATTTGTGGGAGCTTTTGTATTTGCAATAGGCTGTATAGTTGCTTTTGTACCGGAAGGGTTGCTGCCTACGGTGACAATAACGCTGGCTATGGGTGTACAGAGAATGGCAAAAAGAAATGCACTTATCAAGAAGCTCTCTTCGGTTGAAACCCTTGGCAGCACTACCGTAATTTGTACCGATAAAACAGGTACACTGACTCAGAATGAAATGACCGTAAAAGAAATATGGGCGGATGGCAAAAATTATGATTTGACCGGAGTGGGGTATAACCCGGAAGGAGATTTATTTCTTGGCAGTACCAAACTAAACAAAGAAGTTGTTTCTAAAACTCTTAAACCTATTGCGCGCGCTATGTCTTACTGCAATAATGCAAGGCTTGTTGTGGATGCAAGCACAAGACAATGGACCATAAAAGGTGATCCCACCGAAGGGGCTTTGCTTGTTGCAGCCAAAAAAGCTGGTTTTGAGTACGAAAAAGAAATTCAGGATGAGATCAGGACATATCTTCTGCCTTTTGATTCAAGACGAAAAAGAATGAGTTCAATACATAATGCAGAAGAAGGCAGCATTGCTTTTGTAAAGGGCGCTCCCAAAGAAATGCTTTCGATTTGCAGCAAAATTTATTTGGATGGAAATATAATTGAACTTTCAAAAAAACAAAGAGATGAAATCCTTGCGGTAAATGATGCTTATGCAAGAAAAGCTCTGAGAGTTCTGGCTATAGCATACAGAAACTTAAAGGGCTTGAGTTCACCCTACAGTACGGAAAGTGTTGAGAAGGATTTAGTATTTATAGGTCTTGCTGCCATGATGGATCCTCCAAGGCCTGAGGTAGAAGCTGCAGTAAATCAGTGTTACAAATCGGGAATAAAAATAATAATGATTACCGGTGATTATGGACTTACTGCGGATGCTATCGCAAGAAAAACCGGAATTTTGAGAGGCGAATCAAAAATTTATCTTGGTTCGGATATAGAAAATATGAGTGAAACTCAATTAAGAGAAGCTTTAAAGCAGGAAAATATAATATTTGCCAGAGTTTCGCCGGAAAACAAGATGTCAATTGCAGATGCTCTAAAAAAGAATGGTCATGTTGTTGCGATGACAGGTGACGGCGTCAATGATGCACCTGCCTTAAAGTCTGCCGATATTGGAATAGCAATGGGTATAGCAGGAACAGATGTTGCAAAAGAAGCTGCAGATATGATTTTAACCGATGATAACTTTGCAAGCATTGTAAATGCAATTGAAGAAGGAAGAGCAGTATTTGATAATATCAGGAGATTTATCACATATATTCTTGCCAGCAATATTCCTGAAGCAATTCCATTTATTGCCATGGTTTTATTTAAAATACCGCTTCCGTTGACTGTAATGCAGATTCTTGCCGTTGACCTTGGAACAGACATGCTGCCGGCCCTTGCCTTGGGTACGGAACCACCCGAACCTGGGATAATGGACAGGCCTCCAAGGCCTAGAAATGAAAGGTTGCTTAATTTCAAGGTACTTGTAAAAGCTTATTTGTTTTTAGGTCCAATTGAAGCTTTAATGGGTATGTTGGGTTACTTCTATTTGTATTCTTCCAGAGGTTATAATTTCGAAATGCTAAGGGTAATAGGAGTAAATACTAAATCTTATATTAATGATATAATATATTTGCAGGCTACAACCATGAGCCTTGCAGCAATAATTATGACACAAATCGGTAATGCTTTTGCATGTAAAACAAATTTTGAATCGGTGTTTAAAACAGGCTTTTTCAGAAACAAACTGCTGTTATGGGGTATCCTGACAGAAATTGCACTGGTTAATATTTTAATATATGTACCTCATCTTAATAGAGCATTTAATAATGCGCCGATTGGAATTACTGACTGGCTTATTCTTATAGCTTTTATACCTTCTGTTTTAATAGCTGAAGAACTCAGAAAGCTTATATTGAAGTTTATGAAAAAAAAGCAGGTACGGGTTTTTAAAGCCGCTTAGGGAGTGTAATTAGAAAGGAAAACAATAAGGTTTTTAGATATAAAGGGTGATAAAAAATGCATAAAATGAACATTGTAATAGGAGGTTGCGGGAGAGTTGGCAGATATCTGGCTCACACTTTGGAGAATTCGGGGCATAGCATAAGCATAATTGATAAGAATCCTGCAAATTTTGATGAGCTTTGGACAGGTTACAAAGGTAAAAGAGTAGTTGGGATAGTTTTTGACAGGGATGTGCTTGAAAATGCCGGTATTAAAGAAGCAGATGTTTATGTGGCCGTAACAAGTGGTGATAACAGCAATATAGTAAGTGCTCGAATCGCCAAAGAATACTATAAAGTTCCTATAGTCTTTGCAAGGATATATGACCCAAGAAGAGCTGAGATTTATAAAAATTTTGGTATTTCTACAGTTGCATCTGTCTCATGGGCCAGCTCAAGACTCGTAAGCTTAATTCTGAATCCGGATCTTCATAGTGAATATGTTTTTGGAAGCGGTGAAGTAGAAATGATGGAAGTTACACTTCCGCTGAGATTAGAAAATAAATTGGTTAAGGACCTTGAGATTACAGGGGGAATAAAAGTCTCAGCGATTTTTAGAGAAAATAATGTTTTTATCCCCAATCCCGGTACAATTTTTAATAGGGATGATGTTTTATATATCACAGTTTCTCATGATAGTATAAGCAAACTTAGAAATATGCTTGGTGTTTTTTAAATAAGGAGAAGATA
>JAMCQQ010000354.1 GCA_023379515.1 Actinomycetota bacterium | reverse complement strand
AAATAGGATTGATATATTTTTTAATTATAGGTTTGTTTTCCTCACTGACCATGATATCCATTTCGTCCTGTTCAAAAAACGGCAGTTCCGGAAAATCAACGCAGCAGCAAGCTTCAACTTCTGAAACTTCTGCAGTAAATACTGCTCTGGAAACCACAGTATCTTCTGCAACGGAAGAGAAAAAAAATTATTATGTCAGTACTTCAGAAGAATTTCCTAATTATTCTTTTATTTGTCCTGAGGGCTGGAAGCTTTTCGATTCGGGAGACGGAAGCAGGATTTTAATTGAAGATTCCGATGTTGCCGCCAATAAAAACGAAAGCATTTATATTATCGTCGAGCCGCTTGAAAAGATGGGCGAGTTGAAAACAGATGAACAGATTTTCAGCAGTTATTTGGCTGACGCTTCAAAAGAAGCAAAGACCGTGGTATTTGAAGATGAAAAAGTTAATATCGACGGTAACAATGTTAATCTTACAGGTTATGAATATAAAAGTCTTCTGAATAAAGATGAAAATATAAAAAATATCGATTACTTTACTTTTATTAAAAAAGATAACTTTATTTATGCAATTAAATATATAGGTCAGAATACTGAAACTTCACAGGCAAAAAAGACAATTACAGATTTTATTTCCGGTTTTACTTTTGATGATAAAGTAGAAAAGCTGAAGGAAAAAGATAAGAGTTCCTCAATGAACATTTTAATTTTGGGCGATGACAGCGCCTTTGACAGACCAGGCGGCAGGGTAAACGGCAGAACGGATATCATAATAATATTTCATATAAATCTGGACACCGGAAAGGGAACAGCGGTTACCGTACCCAGAGATACTTGGGTAAATATACCCGGGCATGGGGAAGGTAAGATAAATGGAGCTCATGCCATAGGAGGCAATGAGCTTACGATACAAACTATTGAAGAATTTTCCGGACTTACAATTGATAACTATATAATTACAGATTTTGATGGATTCAAGCCTTTAATAGATTTTCTTGGAGGAGTTACCGTAGAAGTCGGAGAGAATCTTTCGGATAGCTTTTCGGGATGTTATTTAACTAAAGGAATTCATCATTTGAACGGTGAGCAGGCTTTGGCACTTTGCAGAAATAGGCACAGAAGCGGGGATGGCACAACACAAGGGGGCGCATTTGCAAGAGAAAAAGAAGCTGCAAAAGTAATAACTTCATTATTGGAACAAAAAAGTACATTTGAAAGGTTGATAGCCCTGCCTCTTCTGATTAATTTTTTATTGAAGTATACCTGGACAGATATGGAGTTTAAAGATATCCTTAGGCTGCTTCCTGTACTTGGTAAAGTAAAAACCGGTGATATCGAAATTACAGGTGTGCCATCATGGCCCCAGGCTATAGGAAAAGCAAGTGCAGTAGTGTATGATAAAGAAGCGACACAAGAGCTGTTTGATCAAATTAAAAATCAATAGTTTCTGGTGAAATAGACTTATATTCAACGAATATGTAATAGTAAGCAATTAATAAGTCTCAGTAAGCTTTATTTGTTGACTTTTATTTTATTACTTATTAATATTTATCTGAAATTTTCAAAGGAATTTTACAAGCGGAAGTGGCTCAGTTGGTAGAGCATCACCTTGCCAAGGTGAAAGTCGCGGGTTCGAGTCCCGTCTTCCGCTCCAATTTTTTTTAGAGATTAAAATGTGAAAGACAGGCAAATTATGGCTGGTTCTGAAAATAGTGAAAAAGATCCCGATATTTTAAATCACAGTACCTCTCATATAATGGCATCCGCGATCAAGCATATCTATCCGGAAGCTAAATTTGCAATAGGTCCGTCAATTAAAAACGGTTTTTATTATGACATTGATCTGGACAGGACAATTGTTCCTGAAGACTTAAAAAACATAGAAAAAGAAATGGAAAAGATAATCAGGCAGAATTTAAAATTCGAAAAGCGGGAACTGGCGAAAAAAGAAGCAAAAAAAATATTTGTTGAAAATCCTTACAAGATGGAACTTATAGATGGTATTGATGGTTCTAATGTAAGCATTTATACTACCGGAGATTTTGTTGACCTTTGTTCGGGCCCTCATATCGAATCCACGGGGAAGGTTGGGGCTTTCAAACTTTTAAGCATTGCCGGAGCATACTGGAGGGGCGATGAAAAAAACAAGATGCTTACAAGAATATACGGGGCATCATTTTACAGCAAGAAAGACCTTAAAGATTATCTCGAAAAAATAGAAAGAGCAAAAAGAAGCGATCACAGGATCATTGGAAGGGACCTGGATTTGTTTAGCTTTCATGATGAGGCCCCGGGCTTTCCATTCTTCCATCCAAAAGGAATGATAATTCAAAACGAAATACTTGCTTACTGGAGAAAAGAACATCGCTTTGAAGGATACCAGGAAATTAAAACGCCTGTTATTTTAAGCAACCAGTTGTGGAAAACTTCAGGTCATTGGGACCATTACAAAGATAATATGTATTTTGTCCAGATTGATGAATGCGAATATGCCGTAAAGCCCATGAACTGTCCGGGAGCTATTCTGGTCTATAAATCCGATCAGCATTCATATAGGGAATTTCCAATAAGATATGCTGAAATGGGTTTGGTCCACAGACATGAAAAATCAGGCGTTCTTCATGGTCTTTTCAGGGTAAGAAACTTCACCCAGGATGATGCGCATATCTTCTGTCTTGAAAACCAAGAT
>JAMCQQ010000353.1 GCA_023379515.1 Actinomycetota bacterium | reverse complement strand
TGTTAGTTTGGTATTAGTCATCGTCATCCCCCCTATAAAATACTGAAGGAATAATCTCCGGCAATTGCTGTGGGGGAGTATTATTCAAAGAAGAACTAACAATTATAGGAATAGGAATTTTTGAGATAATCTTATTTGCAATGGGATATTTTTATATTAATGATAAAACCAATTCAATGGATATTAACTCCGCTGATCATATTGCAAGAAGGGAAGATTTAATCAAAACCCAGCAGCAGTTGGAGCAGATTATTGTTGACTTAAATGCTACACTGCAAAACACAAAGATAAGAGAGGCTGCTCTTTCGGCACAACTTAATTCAGCTAAAAATGGCTCCTCAGGTTCAGTAAATCAAAGTCCTTCTCCCACTCCAAGTCCAGCACCCACTCCTCCTCCAGTATCCTCACCGACTCCGGTGACCAGGGCGTCGTAGATAAATTATTTAGAGATTTCTATATCCAGTTAAAACAATCTATCTCCCGCTAGAATTATTCCACTTCTCTCCACGCCCTGTATCACTCAGCTCTTCAGCTTCCTCAATTTCAGCCTGATAATAGTCGATTATAACTCCCTGACAAACTCTATCCCCTTTCTTTATTCCCTGAGAATTGTTTGAATTATTAACCAAAATGGCTTTAATTTCCCCTCGATAATCTGAGTCAATCACGCCGCCATGAATCTTCAATCCTCTCATTCCCATTCCACTTCTATCCCAAATGTGAAGGACTTTCCCATGAGGAATCTCAACTGCAATTCCGGTTTGAACAGGACAGACCTCTCCAGGATTAATTGTTTTATCCTCAATTGAATAAATATCAAATCCTGCGGCATATTCAGAACCTTTTGTGGGAAGCTTTGCATCGGGATGAAGCTTTTTGATTTTAATTTTTATTGTTTGGATTGGCATTATAACTTAAACTTGGGGGGATATAAAAAGATTGTGATTACAAAAAGAAATTTTATTCTCCCTGCTTGGCGGTTATTAATATTGTTTTGGAAGAAGGGATACCTTTATCAACTATAACTTTTGCTTTCTCTGGGTAGTTTAAATTTCCTGGAAAGTTATCCATGTTAAATCCAATATCATATGATCCTTCCGGAATTTTGAAAGTAACAATACCTTGTTCATCTGTATAGGATATTCCCGCATCTGGGGGCCCATTTGATCCAGTCCGCCATAAATCCACTTCTAATTTTGATAACGGGGTCCCATTATCCATTGTTACTTTTATATTGAGTGTTTCATCGCCAATTAATTGTTTTGGTTCTTGTGAGTTAGTAAAATAAAAATACCCAACAATTGCTGCAATAATTAGCAATATTCCCATAATTAAAATGATTACCCCGCTCCTTTTCATTGTTCTCTTAGATAAATATATTATATAAATATATCTGGGTTTGAATTAAAAAGCGATCAAATCTTTTATGTAACTATTTTATCCCCCCTTCTCTTTATCCCTTCCTCTAATTTTTTCGGGAAACCGGGTCTGCATGAGCAATTTTATTATGCTCCCTGTGCCATTCAACTCTCCCCTCTTTCAGATGAAACTAAATAATAAACAACTTTAAAAAACCTGAAAATCTATTAAAACTATCAAAGACCCCATAGTCTAGCGGTAAAATAACTCGTTTACACCGAGTGGTCCGAGGTTCAACTCCTCGTGGGGTCATTTATAACATCGCAGATGTTATCTTTCTAAGATTAATTCATGAGGAGCTGACCGAGCAGAGGTTCAACTATCCAATATACAATTAGAAATAAATCCTTCAGTCATATAAAAAGTTCTTGAACAAGCCTTTTTGGATAGCATAGGATCCTTTTACAGATCCTATGGGATTAATTAATGTTTAAAGTTTATTGATTATTATAAGGCTTTCGGTTTGGCATAGGGACGATAATTTTAAATTTGTCCTACATAAATCTTATAAAGCTCTTTAACCGCACAATAAAATTCACCATGAATAAAATAATAAAAAGAGCACTGGTTGATTCATTTGGAACAGCTTTATATATAGTTTTAGTGGTGTCCTTCTTATTTTCCCTTCAGGCTTTTAATTCTCATGAGGATATAATGCTAATTCCTGTTGCAATGCTCTTGCTTTTTGTGAGTTCTGCGGCTATCACAGGATTTCTGGTATTTGGAAAACCTGTGATGTTGTACATCGACGGAAAAAAGAGAGAGGCTGTGATGTTGTTGGGTTACACGCTTTGTATATTGGTTTTAATCACTATTTTTGCATTTATTTCATTAGGAATATATTTTAGTTTATTTTAACTGAAAAAATTCCACGAAACTAAAAAATAATTATCACCTCTTTTTCACTTATATATTGAGCTACTATTATTTTTTCTTTTGAATACCCAATTTTCTTTTTGTGAGTAAAAAGAAAAGAGGTAGGGGCAATTATTGAGACTTACTAAATACCTGATGGGCAATAGTCTAACAAGATTTGATGAATTAGGGTTATTAATTTTAATATACAAAGCGTGTAACCCAACAAC
>JAMCQQ010000352.1 GCA_023379515.1 Actinomycetota bacterium | reverse complement strand
AAAAATTCGCAGGCTAACAGCTCCTGTAGTCATTAACGGGGAAACAGTGGAAAAAGACGTATCACAAGTATATTACTCTATTAAAGAAATCGAAGGATTCAGACGAAATTTAGAAAAACAAGGTTATCAGGTTGTAGTGTCAGTGTGTTTTGATATGCCATCATCACGTAAAGACAGTGATGAGAATGCTACAGACGAGCAAAATGAAGCGGCTAAGCAGTATAAGGCTAATAGAGTAAAAAGATTAAAAGATTGGGATTTTGAAAACATACAATTAGCTGAGCAATTATTATCAGATGCTGGACATAATACATATCGTATTGACGGATATGAGGCTGATGATATTATAGCTAATTTAGTTGATATGTACGCTAATAATTTTGACTTTACAATTATTTATACTTGTAATATAAGAAACTATAATCTACAATCGCATGAATTTTCATATAATAACCCACCTTTATAATCGTATTTTATTAGACTCAACTAGTCCGAATGGAGCTATAAATCTTTTGTGCTTTTCAATATAATCTAAATTAGTTTTTAAGTACTTGTATGCTTTTGTTTTATGCAAAGATATTGCTTCGTCCGTTTCATTGATTGTTCCATTAATTCCCCATTTTCCGATTATGTTTACTGAATTATTCAATATAATATATAAATTACAGCAGTCCAACGCTATTTCATTACGTCCATCGTTAATAACTAAAGGATTAATAATCCCAAATCTGTTAAACTTTACTGATTCCCTATCTATGTTTGAATTTTTTATACTTCTCTCTATCGATTCTATCTTAAAAGATTTACCGTATTCTTCGAAAGGAAGTTTGTATACCCCGCTATTTTTACCAATGCTCTTAACATAAATTAAGATTTTACCTTGAAATTTATTAGTTTCTCTATCCATTTTCCATATTACAGAAGAAATTTTAATAGCCTTAGACTTTATGTTTGAGCTTTCAATACTTATTATACATTCCGTGTCAGGTTTAAAAGGAACTAGAACATGTTTGTTACTAATTATCCCTTTAAGTTTTTCTAATGTGTCGCTACATCCTTCATTATTTTTATTCAAGTATCCTTTTAAAATTTGTACTGGTGTTTTACCCATAAACTCGTTGAATTGTGAATTAACTTCTAACCCAACATCTAGTGTCGATAGTAGATGAGCAACAAAATATAAAACCAAGGTTTGGGTAGATATAACAACCATATTAATACCACTTTCTCTAGATGAATTTCTGTAATTTCCTATGTCTGACTCAACCACATCTATATTATTTATAAAATGATTTAATGCTTCTCCAGCGCTTTCTATACAGTACTTAGTTACCTCTTTAATTTTTTGAGCATCTTTTACTTTTGTCATTATATCTACCCCAACCTTTGTTTTATATTTTGTTATAACTAATTAATGCTTGCTTAATTTCATCCATTACTTCTTTAGGACTCATTATTGACTCAAACCCTAATTTCATAAGACTTTGAACACTGTTATAGTCTGTTGCAAGCATCTCTTTACCAGAAGATATATAGTCTATTGAGAATATTGGTTGCATAATATAATAGTTAAATAATGACTCTAATTCTTGTATACTTACTACAATTCCTCCTGATAACGATTCTTTTTCAGGTATCTTCATATTTACACGAAATCTTCTCTTTCCAACCTGTAGAAATTTTATATATTCCCCATTAGATTCACTGTAATACCTTGAGGCTAAATTATTTTCGTACATTATTCTAGCTTCATTTATAGGTACTACTAATTTTCCTTTAGAATCGTGAAGTTTTGGATTATAGTAAACTACTAACTTTTCTGCTGTGTCGTCAAATTGCCTAGCCGCTTTTAGTTCAATAGTTTTAATACCGAACTTATTTAGAAAAGCTAGAGACTTTCCTCTTCCTTCTTCAATTCTATACCTCTTGTAAATTATTCCTGTTTCTATACTTAAATGGTCATAGTAATCCCTAAAGTCAGATTCTACTTTTATACCAACTGCTATATTATCCAAAGTCAACCCTCCAACCTATCTTTCTACCCAGTTAATATATTATTGTATATTTGGAGTGTCGAAAACTTCTATAAATTTTCTTTTTAATTCTGTTACGTCGTTATTAATTTTATTTAAGGTATCCTCATCAATTTCTAGAATACGTATATCCATTTCTGGACATAATTCTTTATATAATTTGACGTTATCCTTAGCCTCATTTAACTTCTCTACAGCTAACAACCAAATACCAGTATCATCTTTACCAACTATACATTCGTACAATATGCACACCCCATTAACGTATTTTATAATATATCTCCATCACCTAATGCATTTGACATATCTAGTAATGAATCCCCATATATTTCTGCGTCTATATCTGATATTATTTTAGTGTGCTCTATTTCTTTTTTGTTTTCAATAGATTTCTTTTCTTTTCTTAACTTAGTTAAAGCTTCTAAAATTATATCGTATTGCTTTTTTGAACAAGACTTGTAATTTATTTTTTCTAAAGTAGTTATGATTTTAAATACGAAAAGATCCGCAGATATCAACTTGTCATTTTTACCTTGTATTAGTTCCTCACACTCATTTTTAAGCTTATTATCTTCTTCAATTACTGTTGGTTTACTTATTCTACTGTTTATATATGTCAGTTCTTGGTATAATCCTCTCATTATTGATATGTCTAATGCA
>JAMCQQ010000351.1 GCA_023379515.1 Actinomycetota bacterium | reverse complement strand
TCGGCAATGTTAAATAGAATTTTTATTTTATAAATTGGGGGATTTCAATGTGTGGGATAGTTGCATATATTGGAAATAAGCAATGTAAAGATATATTGATCAATGGTCTTAAAAGACTTGAATATAGAGGTTATGATTCTGCAGGTATTGGTATTCTTTCCTGCAGCAATGGCAATAAAAGCATGAAAATAAAAATTGTTAAAGAAGCAGGAAAGATAAAAATGCTTGAGGACCTGCTAAAAAACATCAAGGTAGATGGTGTTTGCGGTATCGGGCATACAAGATGGGCAACTCATGGAGAACCAACCCGGATAAATGCCCATCCTCATCTGGATTGTAATAGCAAAATTGCAGTAGTTCATAATGGTATTATTGAAAATTATGGCCAGTTAAAAGAGGATCTTGTCAAGAAAGGCCATATTTTTTTATCTCAAACTGATACGGAAGTGCTGCCGCACCTTCTGGAAGAATATCTGAAAAATGGAAGCGGCGGAAATCTACAGACGGCAATGCAAAAGCTTCTTAAAGTAATAAAAGGTTCCGGGGCCATTGTTGCTCTTTCGGCAGATCATCCGGATGAGCTTGTCGCAGGAAGAATTTCAAGCCCTCTGATTGTCGGAGTGTCGAGAGGCGGAAATTTTTTTGCATCTGACATGCCTGCAGTTCTGGAACATACTCATAGGTTTATTGTAATAAATGATTATGAAACTGTCAGAATCACAAAAGACGATGTTAAAATTTTTGATAATGATGGGAGGGTTGTAAAAAGAGAACCTTTTAAAGTTAACTGGAGCATTGAAAGCGCAGAAAAAGGCGGGTACGAAGATTTCATGCTTAAGGAAATATTTGAACAACCTTATGGCATTAAAGAAACAATGAGAGGCAGGCTGCTGAATGGCTCTTTAAATTTTGACGAACTTAATCTTTCGGAGCAGCAAGTTAAGAATTTACAGAGGATACAGATAATTGCATGCGGGACTTCTTATCATGCGGCGCTTACAGGTAAGCTTGTAATAGAGAAGTGGGCGAAAATACCTGTTGAGGCAGATGTTTCTTCAGAATATCGTTACAGGAATCCTCTTGTTGCCGATAACTGTTTGTTCATTGCAATAACTCAATCCGGCGAGACGATAGATACGCTTGCCGCAATAAGGGAAGCAAAATCCAAGGGTGCAAAAGTTGTTGCGGTTACCAATGTGGTTGGAAGCACCATTGCCAGGGATTCGGTTATATATACGCATGCAGGTCCGGAGATCGGGGTCTGCGCGACAAAAACTTTTACGGCACAGATAGCAGTAATGTATCTTATAGGTTTATATCTTGCAAAGGTTAAGGGTTCCATTGACGGTCAAAAATATAAAAGCCTGATCGATGCACTGGAACTGATACCGGACAAAATCCAACTGATATTAAATAATGCTGCAAAGATAAAACATGTAGCAAATGAAACCTACAAGCACTCATGCTTTTTATTCCTGGGAAGAATTTATGGATTTCCCGTATCTCTTGAAGGAGCTCTAAAACTAAAAGAAATTTCCTATATACATGCCGAGGGATATCCTGCAGGAGAGATGAAACACGGACCGATAGCCTTGACCGATACAAGAACC
The DNA here is from genome assembly GCA_023379515.1 of Actinomycetota bacterium. The sequence goes on along the minus strand of JAMCQQ010000351.1, from coordinate 1,434 downwards.
GTTGTTGTCGGGATAATTCCAGAGGATTTTGTCTATGAGAAAATGAGAAGCAATCTGCTGGAAGTTAAAGCAAGAAAGGCGCAAATTTTTTCAATAATAACCGAAGGTGATAAGAATACGCGAGAATATTCAGACTACATTTTTGAAATTCCCCGGACAATAGAAGAATTGTATGGGATACTGGAAGTTATCCCTCTTCAATTATATGCTTATTATATAGCCAAGAATCACAACAGAAATGTTGACCAGCCAAGGAATCTTGCCAAGAGTGTTACAGTGGAGTAATTAATTGTGGCGGAACTAGAAATTTACGGTATTGGTATTGATTTAGTAGAAGTAAAAAGAATAAAATCGGCAATTGAAAAGAACCCTGGTTTTATAAAAAAGGTTTATACGGACAGTGAAGTCAAATATTGTACCGGAAAATCAAGGAGCTGTTTTATAAGCTATGCCGAAAGATTTGCCGCAAAGGAAGCAGTGTCAAAATCGTTAAAAATGGGAATTGGTAATAACATCCGTTTTAATGAAATCGAAGTTGCAAATTTGCATTCAGGGGAACCTGTTATAAATCTTTATGGCACGACCAGGGCATATTGTGATAAGCTTACAATCAAGGATATTAAGATAACCTTATCCGGCACTGAAGAGCACGCTGTGGCTTTTGCAATAGCATTAATTTAGAAGTTTAAACTGGAGAATCATAATTGGAATCAAATTTTAATCTTACCCGAATATTGAAAGGCAGCAAAATAGCTGAAATAGATTCAAGATGCATACTTTCAGGAATCGGATCAAAACGGCTTATGAAAAATGCCGGCAGCAGGGTTGCAGAGGTTATAAAAAAAGATTTTGCCAATATGACAAGCACCAAAAAGAGTTCCGGGAGACGCGCTGCCGGTACAGTTGTGTGCGGTAGTGGGAATAATGGCGGCGATGGTTTTGTTGCAGCACAGGAGCTTCTGGACAGCGGAATGGATATAAAAATATTCTGTACTGGCTCTATAGAAAAATTTAGTCCTGACAGCAGGTTTTATTTTGAAAAGCTCAATGAAAAATATAAAAGCAGGGTATGCTTTTTAACATCCGCAGGATCGGGAGGCAAGGAAGCTTATGTTTTTTTTAAAAACTCCATCACACAATCGGATTTTATAGTAGATGCAATTTTTGGGACAGGCCTTCATGGAAAAGAAATATCCGGTCCTGCAAGGGAAGTAATTGGAATAATCAACGATACGAAAAATAAAAACAAAAAAATACTTATTTATGCCGTAGATATACCATCAGGCATTGATTCTGACAATGCAAAAGTCCTGGGTACTGCAATCAAGGCAGACAAGACTATAACATTTAGCTGTAAGAAAATCGGCCTGGTCAGTTATCCGGGTGCCTATTTCGCAGGGGAGGTCATTGTCAGAATCAATGCCTGATGGTATA
>JAMCQQ010000350.1 GCA_023379515.1 Actinomycetota bacterium | reverse complement strand
ACCCTACCTGCTGCTATTCAAGCTACAGGGCTTCTGGCTCTTACCCTGACAGGACTGACTCCTGCTGAACATACCAGCCTAAGCTGGACATACAAAATGTTTCGAAATTTCACTGCCTTGGCTAGGCAGCCTATTTCTTTTTCTGAATATCCTTTATCCTAAATTTTACAATTTGTCTAATTAAATCATATGGAATCAGTGTTTCGATAGTATTTTGCTGATTTAATTTCACGATTTTTAGGTTTAAATTTCGACTATTTTTTAAAATATTTTACATCTTATAAATTCTTAAAATCAGAATCCTGTGTCCAAACTGTTGCATCATATATCTTGGCAGCATATATTATGCTGTCTAAAACTAGCTTAAATTTTAATCACTTGATATTAATGAATAGCAGTGCTTTTTATAATTTTTACTTTGGTCTTTTATAGATAACTCTGCCGCCATCAACTATAATTTCCTGGCCGCAGATGTACTCTGAAATATCTGATGCCAAAAATGATACTACATTTCCGACATCTTCAGGGGTACCCATCCTGCCAAACGGTATACCTTCAATTATTTTTTTATTTACATTCGGAGTGTCGGGATATCTTAAACGAAGCATTTTAGTATCTATAACCCCGGGGGAAACAGCATTAATCCTGATTCCTTTTGGCAATAGCTCATATGTTATTGATTTCATCAGACCCAGCAGACCTATTTTTGAAACAGCATAGTGGGACCCACCCCCACTGCCGTTTATCGTAGCAGCAGATGCAATCAGGATTATATTGCCTTTTTTTCTTTTAATCATAAAAGGCATAGCTTCCTGAATGAAATAAAAGGCACCTTTTAAATTTATTTCCATTGCCATGTCCCATTGTTCATCAGTCAAATCGATGAATTCAGAAAATGATGAATAGCCGGCGCAATATACCAGAACATCTATTTTTTTGAATTTTTCAAAAATTTCTTTCATTACTTTTTTAACTTCGGGCCTTTTACGGGCATTGCATTCATAAAAAAATATATCGGTACCAAATTTTTCCCTAACGAGCCTGAATAAGTTATTGCCTGAGACTCTGTCGATATCAACTGCTATTATTTTGGACCCTGCTTCTGCCAATATTTTTACAATACCTGAACCAATGTCACCTGCCGCACCGACAATTAATGAAATTTTATCTTTAAGGTTTATTTGTTTCATGATTTCTCCCCCGGCCAATTTTATTGACATTTAGAATTAACTAATTTAATATCATAATATTATCATAAAAATACATTTTAGCACATTTTAATACAAACCATCAGCAGAATCAGTATTAAATTAGTATTTAAATAAAATGAAAATGACAGGTGAAATAATAGATTGCAATTTTTGGTTTGGGACAAATTATCTGAATCAGGAATTGTCGGTGGATACTGGAAAGTTAAATGCCTGCTTTGACTACCTTCGCATAAATGTTAAAACCCCAATGGTTGCTGTCAGCAGCTATTTTTCACTATACGGGGACCCAATTGACGGGGACAATATGCTGACAGATTTGCTGAATTCTAATCAATCTTTGATTGGTTCTTTGGTTTTCCCAAATTATTTTATTTCTGGAGAAAATGATTTTAAGAAATATTTAAAAAAGAAATATAATGAAAAATTTAAATTTTGCAGATTATGTCCAAAAACTCACAAATATCTGATTGATAACTGGGCATTTAAAAAAATTTACTTTTTTCTGAACAAATATTGTTTTCCGATAATCATCAATCTTGATGAGATCGATATAACAGGCAACAAAACAATTAATTGGCAACTCATATTCGATATTTCACAGCAGTATCCTGATATTCCAATAATAATAGATGGCGGTAATTCGAAGGAGCTAATGTTCAATATCTATTTTTATCAGCTGCTGGGAAAATCAGGAAATATTTATCTTGAAACACACAATTTGTTGGGGTTTAACCAGATTGAAGATTTTGTCGAAAAATTCGGTTCAAAAAAATTGGTATTTGGCTCATACTTTCCTTTCTATCCGGTATATCTATCTTATGAACGTATAAAATATGCCAGAATTTCCCAGGAAAGCAAAGATAATATTTTATTTCAGAATCTAAACACAATTTTAAATAATATAAAACTCTAAGATAAAATTTCACAGTTGAAACATGAAAGTTAATACTGATATTAAAAATAAAAGCAATAATAATAATTACAATTTAAATAACCTCCTGGCAAAAGATTTCAAAATAATAGACATGCATGTTCATATGGGCAAATATTCGGGTCTTTTTGTAAATACATCCTATGAAAATTTAGCTGTGGAAGCTGTCTTAGAGCTGAATTTTAAAAAAATTATTGTCACGCACCACAGTTTTTTCGTGGATCCTGTAATTGGAATTAATGAGACCATTAAAATTATTAAAAAGAATAAGGACTTTATTTACGGATATGTGGTATATAATCCCAACCATATCGAAAAGTCTTTAAAAATAATTGAGGAGTTTTTTAATAAAAATAATACGAACGCAGTTGATAGAAATATTGTTGGCATAAAAATGCATCCTGAGGATCATCAGTGTTTCATTGATGATCCTGGATACGAAAGCTTATGGAAAATTGCATCCGAGAAAGACATCCCAATCCTGTCTCATACCTGGAACCCCAATGTAGCAAATAAAAATCAGAAGTTTGCCGATGCACTTTTGTTTGAAAAAGTGGCTTCTGCATACCCGGGGCTTAAGATAATACTGGGTCATGCAGGTGCCAAGGATTATTATTACTATGAAGTGATAAAAATGATAAAAAGGTGTATTAACAAGAATATTTTCGTAGATCTCGCAGGAGATATTTTTTATTCAGGGATGATTGAACTTTTTGTCAAGGAAATAGGATCCGAAAGAGTTTTATTTGGAACGGATATTCCATGGTGCGATCCACTGTATCAGGTAATAAATGTAATCAATTCAGGTATTAGTGATAAAGACAGGGAAAACATATTTTTTAGTAATGCGGCAGGAATTTTTAAATTATAAGATTTATATGGAAAATAATTATACCAGAACTGCATACAAATAT
>JAMCQQ010000349.1 GCA_023379515.1 Actinomycetota bacterium | reverse complement strand
AACAATTTATAACTCCGTGCGCACTAATAATATTATTTTTCATTGTTTATGGAATTATCGAATCCAAGAATCCTATTATCACCCCAATGCCTCTTTATGAGCCTGCTGTTTACCCCTTTGAACCTGTGTAGATATTATTATCATTCAAAAAATTAAGTTGTACTTATTGCTTTTTCTTATGCAATCATCTATCTTAATTCAGTGCACATGGAGTTATCAATTGTTATGGTTATTTATTGTATTGTTTAATTGAAATGTTTAAATAATATTTAAATAAATGTACATTAAATTTATCCGACTTGAGGTGTGCTATTTTAAGCGAGTCATATTTTCGGAGAACAAGTGAGATTTCGAATTCAAGATGTTGCAGTATGCAATATTTTCTTTTCGGAAGCCGAGCAAAAACTATGAAGTACAGAAAATTGAATGTTTATTTAGAAAAACATCAAAAATACAAATTTGTACCATTCAGTACAACTTCAAAATATGTCATCAAACACTAGTTGTTTTAAGCCAAAGTTATCAAAAAGGATTGAAAAAAAAATCCATAGATAGATCGAAGAGAAAAGGAAATAGAAATTATTCACTCAATTCATGTTTTGATCAACTCTAAGATAGAGCTAAGCTTCCAATCAAGACAATCCAACTATTTTTAAAATTAATCTAGAAAATTAGTCACATGAAAAAAATGTACGAGAAAAATAAAAAAAGAAAATACCTTTGCTGTGGCTTCGAAATTATTTGAGGGCAAGGTAAATTTAAACCATATTAGTCCCTCTCTACTCACGCCACACCATTGGGGCTCGACCAAGACGACCGTACAAGTAGAATTCTTCACTCTAAAAAATATCAGTACAAAATAAAAAAGTAAGGAATTATTATTACAAATACGTACCTTTAGTGAAGAATATTTTGCTATGTAGTGAACTTCCAAAGAAACGTTCACTACTGGAGAGCTACCAATGTATACCAAATAGGTGTACCTAAAATAGTAAATTACAAGTTCGAAAAAAAAGAATAAAATTGAATATACCGAGCTCGTCCATTATTTCGGCACCACAGCAAGAGATTTCACTGTTTAAAATAGTAAATTATCAGATAGGATACGAAAGTTATATCTTAAAAAAGTTAGAAAAAAGAAATTTAACTTTAAGGAAATAAAAGCTAATACCTTAGAATATTACAAGCATTATTTTGACATGGGAATGAATAAATAATAATGGCCAAATTAACCAGTGTTTGATGACATTATTTTGAAGTTGTTTATAGTAGACTTTCAGCAGCCTAAATAAGTTTCAAAGATAAGAAAATTTCAGAAATCATACCCAAAAGACTGCCAAAAGGATGAGAAGTATTATTAGTAATGCCAACAGTAACAGTAAGGGTCCAATTACAAAATATATAATAAGACACCCATTCTGACGAAATAGTTGAGTTGAAAAAAAAAGTCTTAACCTTAAATAAGTAAGCATCGAGAAAATTAATACAATAACATTTAACATACAACTTTTCGAGCAAATTTGGAAACATATGGGCACACAAAAACTTTAGTTGGTGTAGCAATCACAGTCGCAACAGTCGCACTGAAGAGAGATATTCTTGTCACAACTTTTACGAAGGAGTCGAAATATTCTGCGACAGCGGAAGCCGTTGTACGGATTAAGTTGAAGAATCGATCCACAAGAGCAGGAGATTCAACGTCAGGTTGGTATAAAACTATAGCTAAGTTATTTGGAAAGGCCATGCTGTTGCTTGTGTCGTAGCAAAAATATTATCACGTGTTTTTACAATAACACGCGTGTGGATGATTTCCACGTGGCAAAGTTTTTATGTGAAAAAATGACAGTTCAAAAATCACTCGATCTTGTTGATTGTTCCAGAAAAAAGATTTTTATTTTCCCCATCGAGTACAAATTTTGTGTACAAAAGTCACAATTTTCGTTGTCTTATTATGGAAGGATAAAATTATTATAATCGTCACCAAATAGATTTCTTTCTTGTAAGGTTGAGTTTTCATCGGTACAAATTAAATTTCTTCAGTACAATAAAAATTGACTCCCAATTTATCTCAAAGTCTCGAAAAATGAAAATGAATCAAGTATTGAATGATACCTTGTCTATAATATTCCAGTTTCAATGTTCCAAAAAAGTGAATTCTGCTTGCCAATATGTTTCGTATTCCTGTTGTCTAGTGTACTACAAAGTTGCATGGAGTTTTTCGGGTCCAGTACACAACACATGTTTAAATCATGATGAAAGCTTCTATCTGGCGCCCTTTTATTTACAGAATTAACAGAAATATGCAAACTATTTTCCAAGATTACTCTTAAATAAATCAAAGAAGATGAATGTGCGAAAAAACGAAAAAGCGAAGAAAGAAATAAAAATATGCACAAAATGTAGACTCATAATAAAATGCTATTCAATTGGTTCTTCTGAAACTATCGATATGTAATCTTCTCTCTCTTTCACGTCTAAAATTTCGTCGTCAGATTCAGGAAAAAAAGAACATGATCCATGAGGAATAAATGTGCAAGAAAATATAACAAATGAACAGACTGAAAATAAGATTCCTGCAATAAATATAAACATTTGTCTTATCGCAGCAGCATCTTTGTCCTTATAGTAATCGTAAACATATCCTACAGATATGTTAAGTAAAAAGAAAGTTATCAAGTAGGTCGAATGGAGAAAAGCCATGATAGCAGATAGAGGAGAAGTGTAGCGATCTTCTTTGTTACTAAGCTTTGATTGAATATAAGCACCTAATGAGACATCTCCTGCTGCCCATCCAAAAGATATCGAAGCCATAATCGGAGTAAGAACCCACGCCTAAATAAAAGTTAATTACTACAATTTGTTTATTTTATGTAATATTATATTTTACTGATTCGTTATACCTGAGTTAAAGAAGATGAGCCAGGGATTAATCTTTCATTTAAAACTAATACCCATACTAAAAGGAGCATAATTGCATCGAATCTTATATAAACTAACGGAGATTGAATTTTCATAGAAGCAATTAAAACTAGCAAGGCACCTAAAAGTTCTCCAAAATTCGAGCCTCCCAATAATATAACTTGAAGATCTGAATCATGAAGGACTGATTTCGAATAAAATGAGAGAATCGTATTCTCAAAGTATCTATGAATAACTAATGGTAATTAACAAAAAAAATCGAAAAAACGAACGAAAGCTTCAAAAATCAATGAAAGAATAAAGCAATTACCTAATGGCAAGGTGTAAGCAGGAATAAGCCATATTAATGCTCGATGAGAGAAAATTAATTTTGCTCCAAGTTTTATAGAGTAAAAAAATGAGGCCACTGCCTCTTTGAGAAAAGTGAAAAAACCACAAGTCTCTTCTCCTTCATCTAATTCGAAAGAATCTTCTTTTGAATAATTACTCTTATCATTGATATTCTCCTCAATATTTATCAATGAAAAAGCTATTGTGGCGAACGTAAATCCTAATAATATAAAAATAATAAAAACGAATAATAGGTCAATATTAATAAGGAATGAATTAATACATAAT
>JAMCQQ010000348.1 GCA_023379515.1 Actinomycetota bacterium | reverse complement strand
TTGATCATGAAAAAATTTATAAAAGTAACCGCCTATTTAATTATTGCCAAAACAATCTCTTTGTTTATTATACATTGTACAAAATATAATATACATGTTATCAGCAATGTTTTTCTAAAATATATATCCCTTTTAAATTTCTATTATATATTTTTATCAGTTCTATAAGGTCAATCCTCCATCCATTACAACTAATGATCCTGTCATAAAATCCGAATCACTTGTAGAAAGAAAAACAATCATATTAGCAATATCTTCAGGTAAGCCTATTTTCTTTAAGGGAGTTTTTTCTATTGTCATTTTTATAATTTCTTCTGAAGCCTTTCTCCTGGTGAGCGGTGTATCAATACTTCCGGGAAGTATCGCATTTACCCTTATATTATATTTTGCTAAATCTTTTGCCATTCCTTTGGTTAACATATTCGCTGCTGCCTTTGATGTACAGTAACTAGTTAATCCCGGGGCATTTACAGAAATACCGGAAACAGATGTTACATTTACTATACTGCCACCTCCTCTTTTTATCATTTCCTTTGCAGCCATTTGCGAAAGCAGAAATATGCTCTTAACATTAACATCAAGCAAATAGGTCAAATTTTCTATAGAATCTTCCAAAAAATCTATGAAATTACTATCTCCAGCATTATTTATAAGAATATCAATTCCTTTAAATGTATTAACAGCATGCATTATAACATTCTCTATGTCTTTGATATTGGTAAGGTTTGCTTTTATAATCTCACATTTGTTTCCAATACCCTTTATTTCATTTTGAGTAGCAATAGCACCCTCTAAATTACTCCTGAAAGTTAATAATATGTCTGCACCCTCTTTTGCCAGTAATATTGCACCAGCTTTCCCAATACCACTTGAGCCTCCTGTAACAATTGCAACTTTATCCTGTAGCTTCATATTAAAAATTCCTTTCAATTATAAAAATATAGAATATATTGAATCTTAAGCTATCCTCTTGATAATACTATTCTATCCCTGATTCTTATCCTCCAGGTATCCAGAAGTACCGCGATAATTATTACCGTCCCGGTCACAAAGTCCTGCCAGAATAAATCCATATGCGAAAGATTCAAGCCATTTCTAATTAAAGCTATAATAAACACACCAATTATTGATTGCAAAACATTTCCTTCTCCACCATAAAGCGAACAGCCGCCAATAATTACTGCGGAAATAACTTCAAATTCAAATCCTGTACCTGTATCAGCCTGAACAGCTCCTAATCTTGAAACAAGTATTACACCAGCAACACCAACTAAAAATCCAAGTACCACAAAAGATTTCAATTTTACCATTCCTGAATTTATACCTGATAAATCAGCAGCTTTTCTATTACTTCCGACAGCAAATAATTGTTTTCCAAAAATAGTCTTTGTAAGTGTTATATAAGCAACAGCATAAATTATTGCAACAATGATAAAAACTACTGGAATTTTCCCAACACTAAAAATATAAAATCCCTTAAATTTTTCCGGAATACCACTGACTGACCAGCCTCTTGTTATTCCATATGCTATGCTCCTTGTCATCATCATAGTACCCAGGGTTACTATAAAGGATGGTATCCTTCCTTTTACAACTACAAAACCATTAAAAATCCCAACGACTATTCCGGTAAGAATTCCAAAAACAATACCTGCAGTAATACCCCAGGCTAGCATAATTTTACCTGTAACAATAGTAATTAAAGCCAGACTTCCACCAATTGAAATATCAATCTCGCCACTTATTAAAATAAAAGTTATCCCTACCGCAACAATTAAATTCGGTACTTGTTGCTTTACTATATTTGTCAAATTTAAAATAGTAAAAAACCTGGGATATACAATACTTAAAAAAATAAAAATTAGCAAAAAGACTCCCATTGATTGTATGACATTAAGGGAACCCATTGTCCAGACTCTTAAATTATTTAAATTTTTAGAAACTAATTCTTTTTCCTTAAGCATTAATCATCTCCTTATCATAACCTCTTGCAGAAGCTTGTATAATAATCTCCTTTGTTGCCGTTTTGCCATTTATTTCATTAACTATCCTGCCTTTAAAAATAACCAATATTCTATCACAAAGACCTATGAGATCATCAGGTTCTGTTGAAATCAGAATTATGCTTTTCCCCTGAGAAGCCATATTTTTAATAATTTTTCTTATTTCAATTTTTGCACCCACATCTATCCCAACAGTCGGTTCGTTCATGATCATGACATCGGATAGTGATTCAAGCCATTTAGCAAATACAACCTTTTGCTGGTTGCCGCCACTGAGGCTTTCCGCTGGTGAAGAAGCACTGGGAGTTTTAATATTTAACATATTTATATATTCATTTGCTGTTGAAATTTGTCTTTTCTTATTTATAATACCAATCTTGTTCATAAATTTTTTGATTGCTACAATGGATATATTATCGTAAACCGGAAATTTTAAAAATAAACCATCCGCTTTTCTGTCAGGAGTAAGGTATCCTATTCCATGTTTAATTGCAGATGTAGAATTATTTATTTCAATATTGTTGGATTTTAAAAAAAATTTACCTGATTTTATATCACTCATTCCAAATATTGCTTCGGCCAGGTCAGTGCCCCCGGACCCTATAAGACCTGTAATTCCTAAAACCTCACCTTTTTTTAATTGCATATTTATATCATGTAATTTATTTTTTATGTTTAATCCTTTAATTTCGAAAATTATATTATCCTTAACAGCAAAACTTTCATAAAATAAATTCTCAACTAAATGTTTGCCCAGCATCAGCTCTATTATTTCTTCCTGATTTGTTTCTTTTGAATCTACAGTTTTTATCTTTTTTCCTTCTCTAAATACAGTTATCCTGTCACATATTGAGACTACTTCATTTATATTATGGGTTATAAAAATTATACCAATATTTTTTTTTATCAGTTCCTTTAAAAAAATCAACACTTTTTTCGTTTCCAGATCGGTTAAAGAAGAAGTGGGTTCATCTAAAATTAAAAGTTTTGCACCCTGGGTTACACCTCTGAAGACTTCAATCATTTTTTTCTCATCTACCGTTAAGTTTTTAACTTTATCCATACTCTTAAAATCCAAGCCGTATTGATCAATCAATTCGTCAGAAATTTTTTGATTGCTACAATGGATATATTATCGTAAACCGGAAATTTTAAAAATAAACCATCCGCTTTTCTGTCAGGAGTAAGGTATCCTATTCCA
>JAMCQQ010000347.1 GCA_023379515.1 Actinomycetota bacterium | reverse complement strand
AACTTTGCTCTTTCGAAAAAAGCGGTGGGATTAAAAGAAGACGTTTTAACGGAAGAAGACTTAGACTACATTTACGGCCAAACCTCCCATCCCGATTTCCCAACGTTAAGTAAAGACGCGGAAAAATGGTTTCGTGAAGGATTGGATGAGAAAAACGAGCAAAAAAGAGCAAAGTTAATTGAGAAAAGAAACAAAAGATTGGAAAAGTATGAGAAAGAAAAAAACGCCATTTATAAAAATCCTGACCGCGATCCAATAATTTCCCATCTTTATGGAATTATCGAAACACACGCTTCTTTGAAATATTTATATTTAACAAAAATTAAAAAACAAAAAGATGTTGACTATTCAAAAATTAGAGATGAAATAAAATTAAAGGCCTGGATCGGATTTATTTCAAGATATCCTACAAAGGCCAAAGAATACCGTAACAGAAAATATGCAAAAGCAAAGTGTTATAAAGATTTAATACAGGCCTGGATACAGCTCTGGCATGCCGAGCAGCAAAGCAGCCAAGCAACATCAAATATTCCAGACAATCTAGCAAACAGACAAGCAGATGAAATTGTAAAAAAAGAACTTCAAAAACAAAAAGCATCAGGACAATCAAAAGAAGAACAAGCACCAGCCCCTACCCAACAAAATCAAAACAGAAAATTTAGTACAAGAACAATAAATGAAATCAACAGACTTGCCTCAAGATTTATGCAACCCCCACAAATTCCTCAATCTTTCCCCGAAAGTCCTCCTATGGAGCCCCCTGGTCCCTCACAAAGACCATCGGGACCTACAAGCAGAGCAATCAATGGAGCCAACCGTCTGGTTCGCGCAGGAAATCCTCTTAATAAACTTGGGGGCTCTTTATTAAAACAGGGGGTTATGACCGGAGCAAGATCTCTCATTGCAGTTCTTTGGCCATGGATACTTCTAATAATTGGAATCATTCTTCTTGTTGTCATTATACTTGCAATAATAGGAATAAAACCAGACGAAAAACCAAAGCCTGAACCAGGTGGTGATATTTCTACTTGCACTTTTTATAGAGGAGGAGATTTGGTGCAGGGAACAAAATTTGGTAATCCCCAAATGGCAGCAACCATTTCTGAAATTTCCGGTAAAGTTGGCGTACCATCTGCAATAGTTGCTGGAATTATGAGAGTAGAAACAGCTCAAGCAATAACTACAACGGATACAACTTATCTAGTAAACGATTACGATGCTCACACAAGCGGCGTAGCGTATGGAGTAATGCAGTTTACACCAGGAACTTTTTTATACACCTATAATACATTTCAAGACGATTTAAAAAACTTATTTGGTAAAATTTCATCTAAAATATCAATTGATCTTCAGTCCAATATGGCTCCTGCATCTTCTTTTAGAATTTACAGTATTAGAGATTCCATAACTGCAGCTGCTTATAAAGTTAAAAATGATAAAAAAAATATTAATAAAGATGGTCCCTGGGATGAAGAGACTGTAAAAGGAATTGCAGAAAGATATTATGGTTGCCGAAAATACGGTCCAGGTGGATGTACTTCAGGACCATTTGATTATGGAGAAGATTTATGGAAAAGCTTTACAAATTGCAATTCCGTAAGTAATCCTCCTCCACCAGCTCTTGCCGGAAAAGTATCTTGTCCATTGCAAGGCTCAAGAAGTATCGGTTGCGGATCTTTTATGTCCGATCCAAAGTATAATAGGGGTTCTTGTTCTGGACCCCAACCGACAGACAGAGGTCATTGTGGAAAAAACTATCAATCCAGTTGCTCCTACAAAGGAAATATAGATGCAACTAATAGCACAAGAAGAGCACACTCTATAGATGTAGACGGACCGGCAGGAGAAAATGTTTATCTTCCAACAATTAACGGACAAAGTGTTGATTGGACATATCAGCCTTCAGCAAGTTATCCCATTGCTCCTGGAGACGGAGGAGGTTATGGACATGTATTTACGTCTCACTTAAATGGCGATATCTGGACAATTCATTTAATACACACAAACCCTCCTCCTATTTACTCTCCGCCTCAAGGCCGCATTTATTATAAATCTGGAGATGCTGTCACAAAAATTGCATCAACAAGCTATACGCACTTACATATTAATATTGGTAAAAATCCGGAAAGAGCAGATGGAGGAAAAGGTTGGTTAAATCCTGAAGATTTGGGAATATGCACGGAGTGATATTATTATACTATGAATAAACTGAATAAATTTTTATTAGTTATTATTTTAATAATAGTAATTATTTTTATCTTCACATCTATTATTTTTTCTATTTTGTTCCAGAAACCAAAAAAAGAAAATATTTCTCCTACCCCTTTTCCTATTCCTGATATTGAATTTAGAAGAAATAATCAAAAATTAAAAATAATTGAGGGCTCACATACAAGAGAAGATCTTTACTATATATCTATTGTTTCCCCATTCACATTAATATTTAATAAACCAATCGAGCCATCAAGTATTGATTTTGAAATCATGCCTAAGGTAGAAATTGAAACAGAACTTGATTCAACTCAAACAAAATTAACTTTTAAACCAAAGGACGTTTGGGAACCAAATATAATTTATGTATTAAATATTAAAAAAGCTAAAGCCCAGGATAATTCAGATTTAGAATCTATTTACCAAATTAATTTTAGATCAGAAAGTAAATATGATGAAGAAAATTCAAGTCAGAGTGAGGTTTCAAATAAAAGAAATTAGCCTTGAACCCTAATTGGCATTATTAAATGTAAAAATGACGGATCATCTTTAATCTTAAAAACTCCCGGATTTAAAGGACCTGACATTTCAAATCTAATCTCTTCCTCTTCTATGTTGGATAATAATTCTAAAAGATAACGCGCGTTAAAAGCTATTTCATTTTCATCTCCTATAATTTTTGCATCAACCTCCACAAAATTTTCTTGTGTATCTTCGGTATTGGCAGAAACAATAATCTTATTTTCTTTAATAGAAAACTTAATAATATTAGCGCGTTCCCTGGCAAAAATTGCACAAATTTTAACTGCTTTCTGCATCTCGTTTTTATCAAATACAACAGTTGTTAAAAAATTTTCCGGTATTATTTTTTTAAAATCAGGAAATTGCGCATTTATAAGTCTTCCGACAATAATAACCCCATCCTGCTCAAATAATATCTGGTTTTTTTCTTCCGAAATATACAATTTTATATCCTGATCGTCTCCTTTCAGATTTAAAACTTCCTTAAGGATACGTGACGGGATAATGATCTGGTTTTCAAATTCTTCATTTAATTCTTTCTTATCTGAAATAGTTTGTTGTCTTAAAGATAATCTATAACCATCTGTTGCAACAAAAAGAAATCCTTGTTTTGAATCTGATCCCTCTTTTTTTATCAATATCCCGGAAAGCGCAGGCCGTGTCGTATCCGCACTTGCTGCAAAGATAACAGGAGTTATCTTCTCTTGTAGGGTATTTTTTTTAATTACCATCATCAATATTCCTTTATCTTCATACAACTTCGGAAATTCATCACTTGAAATAATCTGTAAAGTATTTTTAGTTCTTTCAGTGATTATTTCCAAACGATCTCTTGATGTTTTTAATGTGACTTTCTCGTATGATAGAGTATTTATTAAATCTGAAAATAATTTTGCCGGAACAGTTATTTCCCCTTCTTCTTCTATGTTTGCAGGTATCTCCACCTGAATTCCTATCTCTAAATCCGTACTTATTAACTGTAACTTTCCTGATTTTGCAATAAGAAGTATATTCAGAAGAATTGGAAGCTGGGATTTTGTGGACACTCCCCTATTAACTAATGACAAATTTTTTTGCAAGTTTTCTAAAATTAAATGTACTTTCATCGCTTATTTCTTTAGTTGATATAGTAGTTTAGTAGGAAAAGTGGAAAAATGCAAGAGGAGAAAGAAATGATTGATAAAATGAAGAAAAAATAATGTGGATATCTTGTTGATATCTTTGGGGATAAAATGTTGAAAAAACTATATCTTAATCTTTTCCACTTTTTATTCAGAAAATAATTTTCTTATCCCCAAGACTTCTGTTGATATCTTAGATTTGTTAGTTAAAAGTTTTTCTATCTTTTCCACACCGTGCATTACAGTTGTATGATCCCGTCCCCCCAATAAATTTCCAATTTCATTTAAAGTTAATCCCAATTCTTTTTTTAATAAATACATTGTAATTTGACGAGCTTGAGCCAGGAATGCGTCTCTTTTCGGCCCTTTAAGCTGTGTTGTTTTTATATCATAAAAAATACAAACTTTTTTAATAATATCATCTGCATGAAGCTTTGTTTTTTCTTCATTTTTTTGTCCATTAGACACTTTAGTTGCCAATTCCACATTTACTTCTTCTCCTCTTGTTTTAGCCTCTGTTATTACTCTTAAAAGTGATCCTTCCAGCCGCCTTACATCCTGAATCTTTTCCGCAATCGCCTTTGCGACATCCATTGGCAGTTCAAGTCCTTGTTTTTTTGCTTTTATAAGTAAAATTGCGCATCTCAATTCAAAATCAGGAGATTCTATATCAACAGTTAAACCGGCGGAGAATCTTGACGAAAGTCTTTTTTCCAGCTTTTTAATTTCTTCGGGCGGACGGTCGGACGATAAAACAACCTGGGATGATTTATCTATTAATATGTTAAATGTGTGGAAAAGTTCTTCCTGCACCCTATCTTTGCCGGCTATAAATTGAACATCGTCTATAATTAATAAATCTGCCGATCTGAATCTTTTTTTCATTCTTGCCGTGTCGTTTGTCCTTATTGCTTCGACAACTTCGTTTGTAAATTCCTCGCTTGTTATATAGATTATTTTTTTTGAATTATCCCGCTGAAAAACGTCATTGGCAATTGATTGCATTAAATGGGTTTTTCCAACACCAACCGGTCCGTAAATGAATAAAGGATTATAAGAGTGTCCCAGGTTCCGGGCAACCGTTTGGGCAGAAACAAAAGCCAGTTGATTGCTGGATGACACGGCCATGGTTTCAAATATAAAATCCGGTCTGACTCTTGGTAAAAGTTTTTGTACAGTTTGAGCAGGTTCCTGATAGCTTTTTTCTTCCTCTCTGGAGTCCTCTTTATTTTTGGTATTGAAAAGGGGGGTGTCTTTGTCAGCACTTTTGTTTTTCCCCTCAAACGACTTTGGAACAAAAATGATATTAATATCCAATCCTGTATGTTTATCTAAACTTTTTTTAATTATTTGATAAAAACGTTTTTTCAAAAGGTCAATGAGCATGTTAGAAGAAGCGGCAATTGTTGCGGTGTTATTTTCTAAAGAGATAAGAGAAGTTGGTTTAAAAAGAGTTATATAGTTACCCTTAGATACTTCTGTTTCTATTTCTCCTAAAACCGTTTTCCATAATTCGTTAATATTTCTTTCCATAAGTTCTTATCCCTCAATTTAATAATGTGGATAACTTTTGTCAAGAGGCAAAATAAAGAGCATTGCAAACATCAAAGGAAAAACGGTACTTAAAGAACTCTGGCAAGATCTTTTTCGGTAATTTCAGCAGGTTCTTCTTCTAAAACTTGCTCATTGTTAGTGTCTTCTTCCGTGAATTTAGCTAACTTTTCTAAACGTTTCCCTATTTTCTTCCAAAGCTTTGCTTCAAATTCAGTTGTCCATCCTCCCTGCGGGGTAATTTGAGATAATTTTGCAATTGCATGTCTAACAGTATAGTGCCAAAGCGTTCTTGATTTAGTCCCGGAAAAATAAGCCATTTGAGCAGGTATAGGTAAAATATTCCCTAATGTGGGTATGGCAGATGCAATAGCCGCAGCCTCCAAGTCTCTATTTGTTAAACGACCTATAAATTTTGTTCCTAAATAACGTAGCGCAGGAGGTACAACGATGCCTCCTATAAATACTGCTCCTCCCATAACTGCGTCATGGTCAACAATCGCTTTTGTATATCCGGATAATTCTGCTATTTTCATCAAGCCGTAAATAGTTCCATAGTATCCCAAAAGACCTCCTATTACAGCTTTATCTTCACTCTTTATGCTTGGATCATCCATTATTTTTAGAGCTTGTTCCCATTCAGTCTCATTTATTAAACCACGTTCCTTAGCAGTATTTACGCCCTTCAGAACTTCTTCTCTTCTGAATTTTTCACTAAAAACCAGCCTAACAGGATCAGATACCAGTTTAACTGCTCCTCTTCCCGCTTTTGGAACAGCATCAAAAACAGTTTTACCCAGTGCTCTTGCAGCAGGTTTAAAATCTCTTTTTTGTTCCGCCTGTTCTCTTGCGTGTTCTTCCCAAATCGTATCGTACATAACAAGCATAGATTTTATTTCTTCATATTCCCGGTCGGAAAACAAATGCCTGTTTTGAGCAACCTGATGAATAAAGTAACCGGTATGAATTCTGTTAAATGTTGCATGTTTCATGTTAAACCATTCTCTTATTTGTCTATGGAATTTATAGGGAAGATTGTGAGGAATTGCCGGAATCGTGTCCATCCAAATCCACCTATCGTTTATATCGTCGTACCAAAGATTTGCCATTGCAAAAGGGTTATCCGGATGAACTTGACCTGCATGTTCAAGACCTAAATTAAGCGCAAGCCATGCAATTTCTTTTTGGGCCTGTTTAAATTTTGCAGGTTCATCTTCTGCTACGTCAAATTTTGGTCCTCTTCCCTCCACTTTTTCGACAACTTGAGCATAGCCATTAAGTAGTTTTGCATATCCCAAAGAATCGGGGGAATAAAATTTACCTCCTGTTAAAACAGGAATAACTTTATGAATAAGCCTGGTTGAAATATGTTCAAGCTGGGCTGCGCGCTCGCTTACTTGAGTGGGGAAAGGCTTGAAACCCCATGCTATGCATCTTGCAAGCTCGTGAAACGAGTCGGGTCGTGAGGTTTTAATTACAAAATTTCCTTCTTTAGGTATTAATACTTTGCCTCCAAAACCTCCGCCTGCAACCTTATCAATATCCATAGATTCAAAGTGTGCAGTTGTACCGTCTGGATTTAGCTCTTTACGAACATAGCCAACCCATTCTCCGGGTTTGTATCCATTACGTCTAAGTCCAAATCTTTCCGCTATTTCTTCCGCTGCAAATCTTCCCAGCTCTAACATTTAAGCATTATATCATTTAGATCTTTAGACTTACAACCTATAACAGTTTGTCATGGCTGCCTCTAATTATTTACAATTCTTTTCCTCTCTGGTATACTAGAACGTATGGAAAAAATGATAAAGCTGAAAAAATTAAAGAGGAAAAGAAAGCACGGGTTTAGAGAACGGATGAAATCTCATGGAGGAACAAAGGTTGTTAAAAGAAGACGCGATAAAAAGAGAAAAAGATTAGCAATTTAATGTTGAGGAAAAAATATCGCTTGGGATCAAACGAAAAGGTAAAAATAATTAAATCCCGCTCAACGGATTATTTTTTGCTTCGGATTGGAGAAAACAACCTTCCTTTTTGTAGATTTAGATTTGTAGTTTCAAAGAAAGTTGACAAAAGAGCTGTTGTAAGGAATAAACTAAGAAGAATATTTAGCGAATGCATAGGAAAGATCTTGCAGGAGTTAAATGAAGGATACGACTTTATTTTTATAATAAAAAAGAACACAATAGGCGTTGCCAACGAAGAAATTTGTTTTTCAATAAAAAAAACATTCGAAAAGGAAAAATTGTTTAGATAACTATATGAAAATGATCTTTGTTTATATAATCAGAGTTTACCAGATACTTCTCTCCCCTATTATAAGAAATATATTGGGGGTTAAAAATTCCTGCCGATTTGAAGTTACATGTTCGGAATATGCAAGATTGTCAATTCTTAAAGACGGTGTGATAAAAGGCGGCGCAAAATCAATGCTTCGCATTTTAAAATGCCAACCTTATTTTTAATTTATGCAATTTCTTATAACGCCGATTATTAATGTTCTTGTTGCCTTATACCAGCTGCTTTTATTTTTACATATTCCTTATGCTTTGGGATTCTCGATTATTTTATTAACTGTTCTGATACGTTTTATTCTTTATCCTTTTGTAACATCACAGTTAAAGTACCAGAAAAAGATGCAGTCTTTGTCTTCGCATATTACCAGGCTAAAAGAAAAACATAAAGGAGATGCCAAAAGATTGCAACAGGAAACAATGAAATTGTATAAAGAACATGGCATAAACCCTTTGGGCGGTTGTTTACCGACTCTTATACAGCTTCCGATAATTTGGGGATTGTACGGCGCGTTATCGGAAATTGTGAAATTGAATATAACCCAAATTAACAAAATCATTTTCATTGATTTTTTGAAATTAAAAACTGCGTGGGATGTTCATTTTTTTGGAATTCCTCTTGGTCAGGATCCGTCTCATCTTATTACAACAATTGGGCCGCTAATTTTTTTGGTGCCGGTATTAACAGGAGCGCTTCAATTCATCCAATCGAAAATGCTTTTTGCAAAACCAAAAGTTGTCGAAGACATCGAGAAAAAAGAAAAAAAGGAAGAAGATTTTGCATCGGCTTTTCAGACACAGTCAATGTATATTTTTCCGGTTATGATTGCCTTTTTTTCTTTTAAATTTCCGATAGGCTTATCTTTGTACTGGAATACGTTCACTGTTTTTGGTATACTACAGCAATATAGAATTCAAGGTTGGGGCGGCCTTGAAGAATGGATAAAAAAATTTA
>JAMCQQ010000346.1 GCA_023379515.1 Actinomycetota bacterium | reverse complement strand
CAAGCCTGTAGCACCAGTCAAGATCCTCGCCGTACATGAAAAATCTTTCATCCAGAAACCCTATCTCATCCATTGCTAATAATATTGCTTTGCGCAGGGTTTGCGGAAAATATATTATTCTTCTTAATTCTGATACAGTGGTTGAGCCCTCTGCACTTTCGTTAATGATAGATTTTCTGCAAAGTCACCCAGATGCAGGCATGGCCGGTCCAATGCTTCTTAATTCTGACGGAACTATCCAGCTTGCCTGTAGGAGGAGCATTCCTACTCCTAAAGTTGCTTTTTATAAGATAACTGGTTTAGGCAAACTTTTTCCAGGCAATCGGGAGTTTGCTAAATACAATCTTACATATCGCGATCCCAATAAGCTTCAGGAAGTAGAGGCGGTATCCGGCGCATGCATGATGATAAAAAAGAAAGCAATGGATGAGATAGGGTTTCTGGATGAAAGATTTTTCATGTACGGCGAGGATCTTGACTGGTGCTACAGGCTTGGCAAGAAGGGCTGGAAAATTTATTACATTCCCGATGCAAGAGTCATTCACCATCACCGGGCATCCAGTAAAAAGCGGAGATTCCGGTCCACTTTGAATTTTTATCATGCAATGTATATATTTTACCGCAAGCATTTTTCCAATGGAAAGATTTCGCCGATGAACTTTTTTGTAATGGCGGGAATAGGGGCGCTGGTGACTTTTTCACTGATTTCAAATATTTTTAAGGGATTACCGAAGGAGAACTATAAATGAAGAAAAAAGCAGTCTTAATTTTATTTATAATTTTTGCTCTTATAGCTTCAAATTTTACCCTCCTTTTTTGTCAGACACTTTCAAAGTCTGGGCAGCAAGAATCAATAGAATTTTATCCTTCAGATGCCACCGAGAGTGCGCCTGAATATTATGAACAATATATACCATCGGAGTGGGAGAATCAGCAGCGCACTCAGTCTGGAATAACTGTTGACGTTGATAAAGCTCTTGAACCGATTAATGCCGATGAATATTTACTGGATACAGGCGACAGGATAAAAGTAATTCTTTTCGGAAGGGCAATGGATCAGTTTATCCTTTCTGTTTCTCCTGATGGCAAGGTAATGATTCCGGCTATCGGCGATGTTTATGTAAGAGGCATGTCTCTTACAAAGTTTAATAAAAAACTTGAAAGCATCCTGAAAAAGTATTACAAGGATTTCAGGCTTTCCGTAGCTCTGGTGGGAGTAAGAACATATAAAGTTCATATCCTTGGCGAAGTAAAGTTTCCTGGAGCGTATGTGGTTAACTCTTTTACCAGGATAACTGAACTTTTATCGCTTGCCGGAGGTATCACAAGAATAGGTTCATGGAGAAATATAGAATTAAGAAGAAGCGGAAAAGAAAGTTTAAAATACATTGATTTTTTCAAAATCCAGGTAATGGGCGACACCTCATTTGACTACCGGCTGTCTCCCGGAGATACCTTATTTGTGCCGGTAAGAAAAGAATATGTGGTGCTGAAAGGTGAAGTTAACAGACCCGGCCAATATGAAATTTCCCAAACTGATAAAATAAGCGACCTGATTAAACTTGCCGGGGGAACAACGCCTAATGCCAGTCTTTCTAGGGCATGGCTTGAAAGATATGGAAAAGAAGACAAAAGGGGAATTCTGCCTCTTGATCTTACCGGTGCGGATTCGAATGTTACTCTTAAGACCGGAGATTCTCTGGTTATTCCCAGCGCTCTGCTTTTTCAGGATACCATTACCCTGGTCGGGGAATTCAGGGGAGTAAGAGTTTTTGAAAAAACATCATCCACCAAGTCAATTGCAGGAATGGAAGCAGTTAAAATAGGCCTTTACAGGCTGAAGCAGGGTGAAAAGGTTCTTGATATGCTAAGCAATGTAGGAGGAGTAACAGCCCGGGCCGATCTCAGAAAAGCGCAAATTATCAGGTTAGGACTCGGCAATAAGAAAATTACCATAAAAGTGGACCTTTATAAACTTACTGTGGAAAATGATAAAAGTCAGAATATTGCCCTCATGCCAGGCGACATTTTTTCCATACCGTCAATTCAGGATAATGTTTATCTAATAGGCGAGGTTAGGAAACCGGGGGCTGTTCCGTACAGCCCGGGCAGGAACATAGCTGATTACATAGCTGTAGCTGGGGGTCCTACTGACCGTGCAATTCTTGAGAGCGTGCGGATAATAAGAGGAACTCCTGATAAACCAGAGGTTGAAACAGTTCATCTCAGAAAAATTTTATCGGGCCAAAAGGTAAGCGACAATACTAATATTGAAGCAGGAGACATAATATATATCCCAAAAACAACTATTGTTGACTGGAGAGATATAGTTACGATAATAACTGATATTTATATTATAAAGAGATTAATCAATCCGTGATTTAAGGAGGAGCACTTTGGAAAATCAGATAAATTTTCTGGATTACTGGAACCTTTTGAAGAAAAGGAAAAAAATATTTCTGGTAATTTTTCTTACTACATTTCTTGCTACTGCTGTCTATACTTTCCTTGCCCGATAAAATTTTTCTGAGATGAACTGTTT
>JAMCQQ010000345.1 GCA_023379515.1 Actinomycetota bacterium | reverse complement strand
AATTGGAAAGCTTCATATAATATTTTCTGCCCTTGCGGCAATTTTTCTTTTAATGTCTTTATTTAAAAATAAGACTATTCAACTTAAGAAGTCAAAGTATGTTTATTCATCATTGTTTGCATTTTTTGGTTTATTAATTTCCGTATTTTTTACTCTTGAAATTTCAAAACCTGTTTGGGAATTAACTAGTGTAATGGCATTTTTTCAGTATCCTTGGAGATTTTTAATTCTTATTGTATTTTTTTCTTCTTTTTTAGCAGGGTTTATCGTATGGTTCTTAAAAGAGATAACGTTTAAGTATAATTTGTTTAAATTCATAAATTATATTATTCTTTCTTTGGCGACGGTTTTGTTACTTTTATTTAATGTAAAGCTCTTTACCCCCCAATCTATAGTGTCTAGAACTGCTGAATATTACACAAATGAATATGCGTTAAAAATGGAAACTTCGAAAATATCGGATGAATATATGCCTAGGGGGTTTGAAAAACCGAAAAAAGAAAATGAAATTGTCAACCAAAGATTAATTGCAAATGGCGGAGTTTCAGGAATTACAGAAGCGTCAAGTAAGACTCAAAACTACAAATTTGATATAAATGTAATACGAAAGTCAAGTTTTCTGCTTAAAATTGCTCCTTTTCCCGCATGGAAGGCGGAATTAAACAATAAACCTTTAATTTTAACTGTAACTGACAAAGGTTATGCCTTTTCTCTTGAGCCCGGAAAATATAAATTAAATGTTTCATTTGAACAAACAACAGCTCAAGTTATCGGCAATATCTTATCTCTTAGTGGATTAGCAGTGCTTGTTATTGGTATAATTTACTTTAGAAAGTTTAGGGTTGACTAATAAATGAAAAAATCAAGCGTAGAGATAACTGTGCCTGTTTATAATGAAGAGAAAGAGTTAGAAGAAAATATTCTAACTCTTTATAAGTTTTGCGAAAATAACCTTAAAAGTTATAACTGGAATATTACTGTTGCCGATAATGCCTCAAACGATAATACTCCAATAATTGGAGCAAAACTTGATAAAAAGTATTCGGGAATAACTTATTTAAGGCTGGATCAGAAGGGCCGTGGTAGGGCGGTCAAAAGGGCATGGAGCTATTCGCAGTCAGATCTTTGCGTTTACATGGATCTGGATCTTTCAACGGATTTAGTCCATTTGCCGAATATATTAAATGCGCTGCAGGATGGATATGATATTGCTATCGGTTCCAGGTTAAAAAAAGGAGCAAAAGTGGAAGGAAGAACAATGCTTCGGGAGGTGATATCAAGAACATTAAATTTTTTCTTTATTCAGTTTTTCTTTCGCACTCATTTTACAGACGCCCAATGCGGATTTAAAGGCGTTAACAGGAAAGTGGTTGAAGAACTTATTCCAAAAGTTCTGGATAACGACTGGTTTTTTGATGGAGAATTATTAATTCTTGGCGAAAAGAGCGGTTATAAAATATATGAGGAACCGGTTCACTGGGTGGATAATCCCGGATCAACGGTCAGGCTTTATTCGACTATTGCTGGGGATATAAAGGTGCTGATGAGGCTTCTAAAAAATAAGCCCTGGGACAAAATAAGAAAAAATTAATTTTATGGAAGAATTAGATGTTGCAGCAGTCAAAAAAAGAACAATTCAAGGGGTTTTTGCGTTAATTTCACGGACCTTTGTAACACAAATTTTAAGTGTTACGGTTAATTTTCTTTTAACTATTTTTTTAACTCCGTCTGTTTTTGGTGTTTTTTATGTTGTTTCCGCAGTGATATCATTTTTGTCTTATTTTTCGGATATTGGTCTTGCGGCCGCTTTAGTTCAAAAGAAAGAAAAATTAACGGAAGATGATCTTAGAACGACTTTTACAATACAACAAGGCCTTATTATAATTCTTGTTGCAGTGGCTTTATTGGGCTCCGGTTTTATAAGTAAATTTTATAATTTGGAAAAAGAGGGGGTATTTCTTTTTCAGGCTTTGGTTATCGCATTCTTTTTGTCGTCTCTGAAGACAATTCCGTCAATAATACTTGAGCGGAATTTGCAATTCCAGAAATTAGTAATTCCTCAAATAGTCGAAACATTATTTTTTAACATAACTGTTCTGGTGCTTGCCATTAA
Organism: Actinomycetota bacterium; assembly: GCA_023379515.1. The sequence continues at coordinate 1,396 of JAMCQQ010000345.1, read as the reverse complement.
AGGATTTGGCGTGACAAGTTTTACTTATGCTGTGCTTGCCCGAGGCATATCGGGATTAATAACTATTTATATTATTTGTCCGTGGAAAATCGGGCTCGGATTTTCCAAAGACTCGGCCTCAAAACTACTTTCATTTGGTATTCCGTTTCAGACAAATAGTTTTTTAGCTCTATTAAAGGACGATTTACTAACCATTTATCTTGGGCGGATCTTGCCTATTGCACAAGTCGGGTTTATTGGTTTTGCCCAAAAATGGGCCTTTATGCCGCTGAGGTTATTTATGGATAATGTTATTCGTATAACTTTTGCGTCCTTTTCAAGGCTTCAACACGATAAGAATATTTTGGGGTTGGCGATAGAAAAATCTTTATTTGCAATATCCTTTTTTATTTTTCCTTCCCTTACCGGTCTTGTAATTTTAGCTCCGTATTTTATTAATCTTATTCCCAAATATGAAAAATGGGAGCCGGCTTTGGTTTCTCTTAGTCTCTTTGCCTTAAGCGCAATTTTATCTTCTATTTCTACACCTTTAACTAACGCTTTGAATGCAATCGGGAAAATAAGAATTACACTATATCTAATGATTTTCTGGACAGTTGTCACTTGGGTGATAACTCCTCTTTTCATTGCGCTATTTGGATTTAACGGTGTTTCTATCGCTTCATTTATTATTGCATTTTCTGTGGTAATCGTAGTTTATATAGCAAAGAAATATATTAATTTTCGCGTTTCGGAAGTTATAAAATTTCCCGTAATTGCAACATGTTTAATGGGGATTTTTATGTACTTTCTTTCTCCCGTCATTGTTAAAAATATACCGTTACTTTTCTTAATGGTTATAATGGGTGGGTCTATATATTTTTCAGCGATATATCTTTTGGCAAAAAAACAGTTGTTGGATGATGTACAATTAATAAGGGAGAATTTAAAGAAATAGAAGTATGAATAAACTTTCTGCTGTTATTTCCGCTTTTAACGAGGAGAAAAAGATAGAAGATTGCTTAAAATCGGTTGTTCATCTGGCAGAAGAAATAATAGTAGTCGATAATGCTTCGACGGATAATACTTCTAAAATCGCCAAAAAATATGCGACAAAAGTATATTCTCAGAAAAATGACCCAAGATTAATAGACTTACAAAAAAATTTTGGATTTGAAAAAGCAACCGGAGACTGGATTTTATGTTTAGATGCGGATGAAAGAATTACGCCTGAATTAAATGAAGAAATCAGGGGATTGTTAAAAAATGGAGAATCAGATACAGAAGGGTATTATATACCCAGAAAAAATATAATTTTTAACAAATGGATTAAACACACAGGATGGTATCCTGATTATCAGTTAAGACTTTTTAGAAGAGAAAAAGGCAAATTTACAAAAGAACATTTTCATGAGAA
>JAMCQQ010000344.1:368-2663 GCA_023379515.1 Actinomycetota bacterium | reverse complement strand
CAGTAATAAAATTTTCTTTGCCGGGAAGCGGTTATGTGGAATTAAAAATTTATAATTTGCTAGGCTCTTTAATTTCAGAGCCAGCTAAGGGAAATTTTTCACAAGGATTTTATTCCGTCAAGTTCGACGCAAGTAATTTGCCTTCTGGAATTTATATATACACGATGTCAGTGAACAATAAATTTTTTGCAAAAAAAATGATTTTAATGAAATGAGTGCCAAGCAAAAATGATAATGAAGCAAGAGAGATAATGTCATTAAAAAATATTATAAGACCGCAAATACTCAAATGAGGAATAAAATGAAAACATACCTTTTAATTTTATTTTTTTCTTTAACAGCCTTTGGACTTAATTTTTCACAAACGCCAAAAGTAGAAACCGGAATTGAAGTTCTTAGAGATAATAATTTTAATATACTCGCCGGTAAAAAAGTTGGATTGATTACAAATCCTACAGGGGTTGATTCAAAACTTGTATCCACCATAGATATATTATTTCACGCTAAAAATGTTAAGCTTGTGACCTTGTTCGGGCCTGAACACGGTGTAAGAGGAGATTTTTCTGCAGGTGCTGATGTTGAATCTTACACAGATAAACAGACTGGACTGCCGGTATATTCTCTTTACGGAAAAACAAGCAAACCTACACCTGAGATGCTGAAAGGTATTGATGCGCTGGTTTATGATATTCAGGATATCGGCTGCCGTTCTTATACATACATAAGCACAATGGGAAAAGCCATGGAAGCAGCTGCAGAAAATAACATCCCGTTTGTTGTACTGGACAGACCTGATCCTCTCGGAGGCAGAAAAGTTGAAGGCAATTTGGTTGAAGACGGATTTCAATCTTTCGTTAGCGCGTATAAAATTCCTTATGTGTACGGATTAACCTGCGGAGAGCTTGCCAAAATGCTTAACAAGCGAGGGATGTTAAAGGACGGTGAAAAATGCAGGCTGACTGTTGTCCGGATGAAGGGATGGAGAAGAAGCATGTCCTTTGAAAAAACCGGACTGCCATGGGTATTAACTTCACCTCACATACCGCATTTCGATACACCTGAATATTATGTTGCAAGCGGTATTATGGGTGAACTGGGGACTTTATCCGAAGGTGTGGGGTACACTCTTCCTTTCCAGATATTCGCTGCAGAATGGGTAGATGCAGATAAGCTCGCAGAAAAAATGAATGCGCTTGGATTGAAGGGAGTTCTGTTCCGTCCGATTAATTTTAAACCATATTATGGAATATTTAAAGATAAAGAACTTCACGGAGTAGAAATTAATATTACTAATTACCGAAAAGTTAATTTAATGAGCCTTCAATTTTTATTTATGCAGGTCCAAACAGAAATGTACCCTGATAAAAATCCTTTTACTATGGCTTCCAAAGAAAGACTTAGTTTTTTTGATAAAGTATGCGGAACTTCTAAGGTTAGAGAGCTGTTCTCAAAAAGCATGAAATACGATGATGTGAAAGAATTTCTTTACAAAGATGTGAAGAAATTTAAGAAGTTGTCGAAGAAATATTATTTATATCGTTAAAGCAGGCGTAAGTTCAAGAGCAAGATCAAGTTTAAGTTCAAGAGCAAGTTTAAGGTTCAATGTTGAGTGTAACATCATAATTATTTATCGGATAACTAATAAACCAATTATATTGAGCTTGCCTGCTGGATAAATCATATTCCCTCATAATTTCATAGGTTATTACAAATTATGAATTTATTTTTGGCACTAATTATAAAGGGCACTTCTAAAAACTTCAATATTTGCCTGAAGGCAGGTAGGTTCGAAATTACAAAAAAAATTGTGTCATTTCGACTGAGTCATCGAAGGAGAAATCCCATGTTCAATTCGACCATCTAAGCTTTACAAAGGGATTTCTCACCGGCTTAAGCCGGATTCGAAATGACAATTATTTGTGTCGTATCTAATGAGCTTGCAAGCAGGCAGGTTCTCTGCATTAAGTTTTTAGAAGCACCCTAAATATATTTTTTAAGGAAAATTTTGAGAAAATATTTTACCGTTATTATTCATACAAACCCTAAAACATAATTCAGTTGGTTAGAAACAACTATTTGAAAGTTAAATTGTCCTGAAGATATATTACCTGGATTTATTACCTCAACACGGATTGTCATTCTGCTGCTGTCTATATCTTTTATCTTTAGGCTTATCGCTTCACTCAGTCTTAAGCCCGCTGAATAGATCGTCATTAAAACAGTTTGTGATTTATAACTTTTTACATTATCTATCACTCGTTTTACTTCCGACAAAGATAAAAGATATAGACAGCA
>JAMCQQ010000344.1:0-358 GCA_023379515.1 Actinomycetota bacterium | reverse complement strand
TTTGAAAGTTAAATTGTCCTGAAGATATATTACCTGGATTTATTACCTCAACACTCCAATTATCTGCCGCCTTTGGAAACTTAATGCTCAATTGAATTTGAGTGCTGCTCTGACTTATTATTGCTCTGTTTGTAATTATCAAACCTGCTGTAATATCTCTTAATGTTACCGTGCACCCGGTTAGAAAATTTGTACCATTGATATAAAATGGCTGTGCCTCAGCGGAGCCGGTAACAGGACTAAATGTAACGCTTGTTATCGATGGCGTTACTGTCTGTGCAATATTAAATGATGAAATAAAAAAGATAAAAGAAATAAATAAAAGTAAATTATTTTTCCTCACATTAACCCCGCCTTA
>JAMCQQ010000343.1 GCA_023379515.1 Actinomycetota bacterium | reverse complement strand
TGAGCTATGAATACATCTGCTGAAGAAGGTAAAATTATTACCTTGCTGCTCTACCGGTTGATGAAAGTTTCGTCAATAAAAGATGAAAGGGGAAATCCTATGTCTTATTTGCAAAAGATATTATCTTTTGAAGACGAGGAGAAATACCAGGTGAATTATATTGAAGTGACACCTCGCAAACCTTTGCTAAAAGGAGATTCCTGTAAATTGATTATACAATATCAAGGTTATCTTTTTGGTTATACTGAAACAGGGATGGGTTATGTAAGAGATAATATAGACCCTGAGTTTACTATTCTCCGGCCAGATTGCAATGCATATCCTGAATTAGGTTATCCATCGCAAAAGATAAACAGGGCGGCAGGTTTTTCTCCAAGCTTTAATTATATAATAAAAATAAATGTACCCGATTCATTAGTTGCAGTAAACGGTGGTGCATTAATAAGTAAAAAATCCAAAGATGGATTTAGCACCTATACTTACAGGAACACCAAACTTGCATGGCGTATGGATATTGCCATCGGGAAATATAAATTTTTGGAAACTCCTTTGTTAAGAATCTATTATCTGGAGCAGGATTCCGCAGGCGCTGAAACGGTTTTTAAATACGCACAGCAAACTTTAAAACTGTATACTGAATGGTGGGGCGAATTAAAAGAGAGTAAAACTTTTTCAGTTATTGAATTACCAATCGGCTATGGTTCACAGGCAGATGTAACTTGTATTTTACAAACAGCAGATGTGTTCAATGATTCCACTCAAATGCGGCAACTGTACCACGAAGTATCACATCTATGGAATGTAAATTCTAATGACAGGTATGATCCAAGATGGAATGAAGGTTTAGCCACATTTATAGAATATCTGACCATAGAAAAACTTGAAAACCGTCTTTATCTGGATTATGTATCTGATTGGTATTTAAAACTTGTGAAAAAGGAAATAGAAAGTGACAGTATGCTGAGCAAAATATCATTGATTGATTTCGGGAAAATGGGAATTCAATCATATTCCTATGAAGTGGGAATGCTTATGTTCAGAGTACTTTATCAGGTAATGGGAGAAAGCGATTTCAATAAATGCATTCGTACTTATTATTCAGATTATTATTTAAACGGAGGTACAACTGACGAATTTGTGGCAACAGCTAAAAAAGTATCAACAGCAAAGCTTTCTAAATCTTTTGATGACTGGATCTATAGTGCAAAATATATTGAGTTGATTAAAAAAGGATTTACAGTTAATGAGATGAGTAAACTGTATCGTTAAGGGTAGCTATCATCTCCAACTGTACAGGATTAAAATCTGGACTGCTAAAATGATAACCGACCTATGAATTCTTTTTCCGCTTAGCCTGGGCAAAGTATGCTCGAAAAAAAGATAAATAACAACAATGATATAAATAGCCCGCCAAATTTCATTTAACGACCTTAAAAGAAACGACTCTGGATGTCTTACTAAATCAACAAAAAGCCAGAGCAATAGATAAGCGAGTCCAACCCATAGATAAAATTTAAACCGCTTCATATCGATTAGTTTTTTTTTTACTGGTGATAAAGTTGCTCCTAAAGTGAATTTTAATGTTTCAAGATAATTATTTCATATAAGATTACACTAATATTTGGTTGACGCAATTTCTTCTTTGATATACAATAAACCGATGTATGTAGATAATCAATTTTTGTTTGTAACTGATTTCGATATTCTTGCGTCATAATATCATACAATAAAACAAAAATGGAAAACGGCTTTGAATAAAATTATAAACTTTGGAGAAGATGTTGAAGGATATAACATTCCCATTTTAAATGAACGGGAAATAAGAGCTGCAGCAGGGATACTTTTCTTAATTATGTTTGTCTCTATCCAGGTAGTCCTTTTTAATGGGAATTTTTTATTGCTGAAGTATGCTATTACAATTTTTCTTACCGATATGGTACTGCGTGTCTTTGTTAATCCTAAATTTTCTCCTTCTTTAATAATTGGGCGTTTGATTGTTAGGAATCAAGTCCCCGAATATGTTGGTGCTCAACAAAAAAAATTTGCCTGGATAATTGGTGTGGTAATGGCAACCACAATGTTCATTTTTCTAGTAGTAGTAAATGCCTATAGCCCCATAACAGGTATTATCTGTCTAATCTGCCTTATATTCTTATTCTTCGAATCAGCGTTTGGTATATGTTTAGGGTGTAAATTTTATTCAATGTTTTATAAAGAAAAAGCTCAATACTGCCCTGGTGAAGTTTGCGAAGTAAATAAAAAACAGGAGATTCAAAAAACATCATGGGTTCAAATTCTTATTGTTTTTGGGTTTATTGTATACATCTTCCTTGCAGTATTTTTATTCAATGATAACTTTAGTAAAAAACCACATGAATTGTTTGGAACTGAAAATTTTACACAAACTAAATAAATAGGAGAAAAAATGAACACAAACAAAATGATGTATTGCTGCTTACTTACCGTTACAGTTTGTCTCTTTCTTGCGCAGCCCTTAATGGCAGAAGAAGGAATCAAGGATAATCTTGTCAGTGTCAACTGGCTTGAACAAAATTTAAATAGAACCGATGTTCTGATACTCGATGCCTCACCAGCACAGATGTACGCTACCGAGCACATCCCCGGTGCAATAAATGTAGATTTGTTTACTTATGGAGGCAAGGAAGTTCCTCTCTCTGAAATAGAACAGCGATACCAATCATGGGGAATAAGTCCTGGTAAAAAGATTGTCATATATGACCGAGGCAAACCGATGATGGCTACACGGTTATTCTTTGATCTATATTATAACGGATTCGCTGCAAAAGATCTTTTTATTCTGGATGGCGGATTCACAAAATGGCAAGAATCAGGAAAGAAAGTAACGAATGAACCGACTTCAATTCCGAAAAAAGGATCCTTCCGTATCACTAAGATGAATGAAGACGCTCGTGCTAAACTGCCGGAATTCCTTACAGCATCCGGTGATCAGAAAAATAACGTCTTGCTGGAAGCACTTGAAGCGAACTGGCATTTCGGTGAACTTCAGTTCTTTGACCGGCCCGGACATATTCCGCATGGTATCCTGCTGCCCAGCGGTGATTTCTTCAATCCGGACAAAACTTTCAAATCGGCAGAGGAAATTAAGAAGATGTTGAACTACTTTGGGGTTAACCAAGAACAAAAGATCTACACTTATTGCGGAGGCGGAATAGCTGCAAGCGTTCCATTCTTCGCTCTCAAGTTCATTCTGGATTTTCCGGATGTCAAGCTTTTTAGTGAGTCAGAGTTGGGATGGCTGCAAGATGTAAGAGAACTCCCATTCTGGACATACGACGCTCCGTATCTAATAAGAGAAACTAACTGGCTGAAGACATGGGGTGGACGAATGATGAGGATGTACGGAGTCTCACAAGTCAGCATAATTGATGTTCGATCCGCAGATGCATTCAACCTGGGACATATACCGTTTGCACTGAATATCTCATCCGATCTATTTAAGAACAACATCAATAATCCCGAAAAGTTGGCTGAGGTCCTTGGTCAAGCAGGGATTAATGCTTCTTATGAAGCTGTTGTGGTCTCCGGTAATGGATTGAACGAACACTCTGCTCTCGCATTCCTGATGCTTGAGTATTTGGGACAGAAAAAAGTTTCTGTCTTCATGGACTCCAATGAGAAGTTTGCGCAAAGCGGAACAGCTCTTACCAAAGAAGTAACCGCTGTAGGTTCAAAGAAGGCACCACAGGATTTGTCCATACCACTTACTACTTATCCTCTGAATTTCCGCGAGGGTGCTGTAATCACAGACTCAAAAACAACTCAGGGACTATATCCCAAAGTTTTTATTGCTTCGGGCAAGATAGTGCCTAACAAAGTTCCGGACAGCAAAGTCATTCACGTCCCATATACTGATTTCCTTAATACTGATGGAACACCTAAAGCCGCGAAAGATATCTGGAATATCCTGGTCAAAGCCGGGGTCCCGAGATATGCAGAGCTTATTTGTTTTTCCGATGATCCAGGTGAAGCGGCAGTTAACTATTTTATTCTCAAGCTGATGGGTTACCCTGATATAAAAGTGTTGGTGATTTAAAAATTATTAACACTGTTACAAGCGGCACTTTCACAACTTCTTTCATGAATGTATTTTCGGAATAGAATCATCTAAGCTTTTGAGAGTAAGTTTTCCATAAATGAAACCATTAAACGACGCTAAGGAAAATAAAATGGACTCACTCAAAAAGACTGCAAGACTTGCTGGCTTACTCTATCTTATCTGGATATTAACAGCCATCTACGGCCTTATGTTTGTCCAACCGAGAACTATAGTACAAGGTGATGCTGTTGCCACTGCTAATAAGATACTTGCTAATGAATTTATATTTCGAACAGGTATAATTAATGGTATTATCAGTACAATCATTTGGATTTTAATTGGATTAACCCTTTACCGACTGTTCAGACACGTAAATGAGCGGCAAGCTAAACTATTGGTGGTATTGGTTATTGTGCAAATTCCTGCTAGTTTTATTATTGAGGCACTCAATCTTACCTCCCTAAAGCTTTTTAAAGGCGAAATTTTGAAAACATTCGATCTTAGTCAGAGACAAGATTTGGCAATGTTATTTTTAAAAATGAATGACTACATAATAATTGCCTTGGAAATGTTCTGGGGACTTTGGCTTTTCCCGTTTGGTTTGTTGGTTTATAAGTCAGGATTTATTCCGCGCATCTTAGGAATATTTTTAATTCTTAATGGCATCGCTTATATCATACATTGTTTTACACATTTGCTACTTCCAAATTATCAAGCTCTTGTTTTCAAAATAGCAACGCCCATTTGGACTTTAGGAGAAATTTCAATAATGCTATGGCTTTTAATTAAGGGCGTAAAAAATAATATACCAACAATTGACAAACAATAACGAACACACAACACACGGTATACTATTTATATAGGAGAATTAATGCAAGAAATAAAAACTTGGAAAGTATGGGGTAATTTCTTCGGGTATTTTATCATTTTTATACTTGGAGCTTCGATTGCTGCAATACCTAGATTTATCAAAGGATTTGACAATGAAACTGGACTATTAGTAAGTATTTCAGAAATAATTAGAATTTTTATTACGATAATATTGCTTTACTGGTACACAAAGTATGTGGTGAAGCTGCCATTAAATATACCTACACTAAATGCGAAACGTCTAAATATGGGCTTATGGATATTGGTAGGTTTGAGTTTGCCAATTTTGACTGTGGTAATATTTTATATCACTGGTAATTTATCGGTGAGAAACATAAATACACAATTAAGTCAATCATATATCTTTGATGCTATTCTTAAAGCATTTGGAGTGTCCTTAGCTTCTGGCTTTGTAGAAGAAATTCTCTTTAGAGGTTATTTGTTTAACCTACTAAAAAGTAAATATAATTTTTGGATATCAGCTTTTGCGCCTTCTTTGTTCTTCACTTTAATTCATATTGGGGGAGCGGGCTCACTCTTAAATGTTGTTCAGCTTATAATAGCTGGTTTACTATTTTCATTTATATCTTTGATAATTTATATTTATACGAAAAGCATATGGAATGCAGGTATTGTACATTTTTTATGGAATTTATTATTACTTAACGGATTAATTGCATTCAGAACCAAAGGAAAAACTGAAGTACTGATTCAACTGAATATTGGGGATAATCCTCTTTTTAATGGAGGAGATTTTGGTATTGAAACTTCAATTCCTGCAATAATAGTTTATGGAATTACAAGTTTAATTTTATGGAAATTATATAAGAAAAAACAGCACACAACAAAAAATATAGA
>JAMCQQ010000342.1:7116-9084 GCA_023379515.1 Actinomycetota bacterium | reverse complement strand
GTTGGGAATGCTGAGAAACAAGAATGAGAGTTTTTCCTACTTCTTTTTTGTAAACAACCCCGCCTGCTGAAAATTCAAATTTCATGCGGAGGGAGTGAGATTTGAACTCACGATCCGGAAAATTCCGAATAACGGTTTTCGAAACCGCCGCACTCGACCACTATGCGATCCCTCCAGTGCTTTATGCGTGCCCGAGAGGAATCGAACCTCCAACCGCCTGGACCGCAACCAGGTGTTCTATCCATTGAACTACGAGCACATCTAATGCGTATTTTACTTTATTAACGCTTATGAGGCAATAATTCAGGAGGAATCCTTTTCTAGGGGAAAGTTTCGAGTTAGCCAATCTTCAGCTTTTTCCATAAAAGTGTCACCTACAATTTCCCGATGAGGTAGATATGGTAAAAGAACATTTTTAAGATGTTCTTTGCTTATTGATCCTAGGGTAAAAGTTAACTCTCCTGGTATAAATGCGTGGGTTCTAACATGCAAGACCTCCTGTCCTTGTCTTTTTTTAAAATAAAAATCATAAAGCTCTTGCCAGAGAAAAAAATGATCTTCAACCGATATTCCTTCGGTGCTAATACGATAGTGAAAATCTTTAGGGGGAACACTTGCTAGGGAAAATGCCAAAAAAAGAAGAGACAGTACAACAAGCATTAATAGATATTGGGAAAAAAGGAATAAAATTATTTCAATTAAAAAAACAATCAAAATACTGCTGGCATAGTATTGTCTTGACCTTTTTCTAAAAGGCCTTCCAGCTGATCTCCATGAAAGCAAAGTTCTTACTTGAGAAGGATTGTTGGCGAGTTCATTTGTTTTAACCTCTCCGTCAATAGGTTCTTTTTCTTCTTTTTGATGGGCAGTCATAATTTAAATCTATCTTAGAACCTTCTTTAAGTCAAGAAAGCGTTTGAAAATATGAGCTTTGAGTAATAGAATAACACCAATGGATTTAATTAGTTACTTTAGTTCATTATTAAGCGTGCAAGCTTGGTACGCCATTATTTTCTTTTTTTCATTTTTAGAGTCTTTGGTAGTAATTGGACTATTGACTCCGGGAACACTTGTTGTCCTCTTTGCCGGATTTTTAATATCAGGCGGTAGACTGGATTTTTACCCTGCTTTTTTCTTAACTGTTTTAGGAGCGGTCTTAGGAGATCTTATCAGCTTTTATCTTGGAGAAAAGGGAATTAAGCTTTTTAAGGAAGAGGCAAGGATTTTAAAGATTTCAAGGCTAAAAAATGGTCAGGAGTTTTTTAAAAAACATGGAGGAAAAAGCATTTTTTTTGGAAGATTTATTGGGCCACTTAGATCAATTGTTCCTTTTTCTGCAGGAACTTTTAAGATGGATTACGAGAAGTTTTTGTTTTGGAATTTAACAAGCGGTGCAGTTTGGGCGCTCTTATATTTGTTCTTGGGTTTGATTTTTGGAGAAGCTTGGCAAACAGCTGAGCGTTTCGCAACTAAAGCACAGATTGTCTTATCTATAGTTGCTTTTATGGTAATTGGATTTTATTTAATAAGACTGTATTTCGTGAGCTCGGAAGGAAAATTAACAATTAAAACTGCAGCTGCCATAGCTAACTTTGTAAAAGGAAAGCTGGGAAAGTTGCGATTTATTAAATTTATTTTTGCCAGATTTAACAAAAAAGACTTTTACGGACTTCCTCTGACAGTTTTAATAATTGCTTTTTTCTATGTTTTGTTTTTTGCTTTTGGCTTTATTGAAACTTTTATCTTATCGGGTTCAATTTACGCAACAGACATTAGAGTAGAAAATCTATTATTTGCTTTTCGGGATGATGAGCTTGTCCGTTATTTTTATTTTTTAACTCTTCTTGGGAATTGGCAGATTATTACAAGTTTTGGAGTTGTACTATCGGTAATTTTCTGGTTATGGCGAAAAAAAGCATATATTTTCGCTCTTTGGACGTCTGTGTTGGGAACACAGCTTTTCGGAAC